>SKSR01000265.1 GCA_007122885.1 Gemmatimonadota bacterium | reverse complement strand
GGTGACCGGGGCCGCAGGACAGATCGGTTCCGCTCTCGTTCCCTTTCTCCGGGAGCGATACGGAGCGGACCGGGTACTGGCCACCGACCTTCGGGCCCTTCCGGGGCCTTTGACGGCGGAAGGGCCCCACCGGAGGCTCGACTGCCTGGATCCCGAGGCTCTGGATGAGGCCGTGTCGGACCACCGTCCTCAGGTGATCTATCATCTCGCGGCGCTCCTCTCGGCGGTGGCAGAGGAGGACCCGAGCCGGTCGTACCGCGTGAACATGGACGGACTCGTCCATGTTCTGGAGGTGGCTCGGGAGCGTGGCTGCGCCGTCTTCGTTCCCAGTTCCATCGCGGCTTTCGGTCCCACGAGTCCCCGGGACGAGACGCCTCAGGAGACCATCCAGCGGCCGACGACCATCTATGGCGTGACGAAGGTGGCCGGGGAGCTCCTTTCCGACTACTACCACTCCCGGTACGGGCTGGATGTACGCGGGCTCCGCTTTCCGGGTCTGATCTCGCCCGGCACTCTGCCGGGGGGAGGCACTACCGATTACGCGGTGGAGATCTTCCACCGGGCTCTATCGGAAGGGCGGTACACCTGCTTCCTCCGTCCGGACACCCAGCTCGACTTCATGTACATGCCCGACGCGGTCCGGGCGGCCGTGGAGCTCATGGAGGCGGACGGGACGAAGCTGGCCTACCGAAACGCCTACAACGTCACCGCCATGCAGATCACGCCGGAAGGGCTCGGAGAAGCCGTTCGCCGGCACATCCCCGGTTTCCGGATGGACTACGACGTGGATCCGCTTCGGCAGCGGATCGCCGATTCCTGGCCCCGGAGGTTGGACGACAGCGCGGCGAGGGCGGAGTGGGGCTGGGAGCCCTTCTACGACCTGGAGGCCATGACGGCTCACATGGTGGAAGCACTTTCGGAGACGGCGTTGCCTGAAGGGAGGTACGGACATGCCCCTTGATCGTTTGGGCCCGGCCCTGGACCGGGCGGTGGAGGAGCTGGAGGAGGAGGGGAGGGCCAAAGGGGCCGAACGGGTGGTGGTCGACGTGTTCCCGCCCACGGAGGAGCGTGGTTCCCGGGTTCTTCTGGAGGGCGAAGGCGAGCGGCCCTTCATAAGAATGAACTCCAACGCATACCTGGGGCTTCCGCTCCGGGAAGAGGTGATGGAGGCGGAGGAGCGAGGCTCCCGGAAGTACGGGGTCGGCCCGGGGGCGGTCCGGTTCATCAGTGGCACCTATGGTCCCCACCGGGACCTGGAAAACGAGCTGGCCCGCTTCCACGGGCGGGAGGCCGGCATGATCTTCAGCTCGGCCTATGCGGCGGTCATGGGGGTTCTGACACCCCTCCTGGACCGCGAAACGGTCGTGGTCAGCGATGAGCTGAACCACAACTGCATCATCAACGCCATCCGCCTTTCTCGGCCTGCGGGGAAGGAGATCTACGGACACCTGGACCTGGAAGGGCTGGAGAGCGCCCTCGTGAAGTGGAAGGGAAAGGCTCGCCGGGCAGTGGTGGTCACGGACGGCATCTTCAGCATGCGAGGCTCCCACGCGCCCCTGGACGAGATCGTGTCCCTGGCCCGCGACCACGACGACGGCTATCCGGAGAATGTGGTGGTGGTGGTGGACGACTCCCACGGAGTGGGGGCGTTCGGCGAGACGGGACGGGGTGTGGAGGAGTACACCGGATCCGGGCCCGCCGACCTCCTGGTGGCGACGTTGGGAAAGGCTCTAGGCGTGAACGGGGGATACCTGGTCTCCACCGATCCCGTGGTCACCTACCTGAGGGAAACGGCTCCCTTCTACATCTACTCCAACCCGATCACCGCGGGGGAAGCGGAAGCGGCCCGTGCGGCTCTGGATCTTCTGGACCGGGACGAGGGGCGGGGCCTTCTGGCCCGCCTCCGCAGGCTCACGGCCCGGTTCCAGGATGGGCTGGAGGAGGCCGGCTTCGAGACGGTCCCCGGCGAGCACCCGGTGGTCCCCCTGATGGTCCGTGAGACCGAGCGGACCCGAGCCATGGCCCGCCACCTCTTCGAGCACGGTGTCCTCGCCACGGGTCTCACCTATCCGGTGGTACCGAAAGGGGACGAGTCGATCCGGTTCCAGGTGGCCGCGGACCATACGGACGCGGACCTGGACCAGGTGCTGGAAATCCTCAGGGAGTTCCAGCCATGAGGAGCTGTACGTCCATGACGTTCGTGCCCGTGGGACCCGTGACGAGGAGGGCGTCCAGGGCCCGAAAGAAGGTGTAGCTGTCGTTGTCGTCCAGGGCTCGGCGGGGGTCGAGGCCCCGGCGCCGTGCTTCGCTCACCGTTTCTCCGGTGGCTACGGCTCCAGCCGCATCCGTGGGTCCGTCTATACCGTCGGTTCCGAACGAGGCCACCGTCCGGTCCGGAGATCCATCCAGTTCCAGGGCGGCGGCCAGCACGAGTTCTTGATTCCGTCCCCCCTTGCCCCTCCCTCGGACACGGACGGCGGTTTCACCTCCGGTGACCAGGCATACGGGCCCCCAGATCTCGGCGTGGAGAGCCCGGTTGAGCGCCCCCAGGCGCCGTCCCACCGCTCGGGCTTCCCCCTGCACGGCTGGTGAGAGACAGAACGTCCGGTAGCCCAGGGCTTCTCCCTGGCTAGCCGCTCCCGCCATGGCGGTCTCCACGTCCGCCACGACCTCGTAGCTTACCGGAGGGAGGCGAGGGTCCCCGGCCTCCGGCGTCTCCTCGACCTTTCCCCGGGTTCCGTCCTCCAGCCGCCGACGGACGGTTTCGGGGATCTGGCTTTCGGCGCCGACCCGCCGCACTGCCCGGAGGGCGTCCCCGAACGTGCTGGGATCCGGGGAGACCGGGCCCGAGGCGATCGCCTCGGGCGCGCTTCCCACTACGTCGGAAATGACCAGAGCGGTAACGGGGTGTGGCGCCGCCGCCAGGGCCAGGCCTCCTCCCTTGAGGCGCTCCAGGTGCCTCCGTACCGTATTCAGCTCCTGGATCGAGGCACCTGCCTTCAAGAGTACCTCGGTGGTCGTGCGTAGCTCCTCCAGGGTCAGGTCGTCCGCAGGGAGGCTGAGGAGGGCCGACCCACCTCCGGAAAGCAGAAGGAGAAGCTCCTCGTGGACCTGGAGACTCTGGACCAGCTCCAGGGCCTCCAGAGCCGCGGCCGCACCTGCCCGCGTGGGGAGAGGGTGCCCCCCGGCCCGGATGGGGAAGGGGAGATCGGTGGGGGGAGCCGGGGTTGTTTCCGGGACGACGATGAGGCCGCGGGGCGGAGGCCGGCCCTCCAGGGCCCGAAGCGCTCCCCGGGTCATCCCGACCCCGGCCTTTCCCACGGCCAGAAGCACCGGGGGGCGGGAAGTTGGAGGAAAGGCCCGAGCCACGGCGTCCTCGGTCACGGGCTCCGGGTCCGAGGCCTTCAGCGCGGCGTTCAGGAGCCGCCGGACGTGAGCGAACGATTGGGAAGAGGCGTTCACTGGTTCGAGCGGGCCCGTCGGGCCTCCCAGGCCTCCGTCTCGTAGACCTGTGGATTCACCACGTTGGGAGCGCGCTCCCCTCGGAGGTGGTGGAGGAGATTCTCGGCGGCCATCGTGGCCATCCTCGCCCGGGTATCCCGGCTGGCGCTCCCGATGTGGGGAGCCACGATCACGTTGTCCAGCTCGGCGAGCCCGGGAGTCAGAGCGGGCTCGTTCTCGTACACGTCCAGTCCCGCCCCGGCGATCCAGCCCTCGCGGAGGGCCTTCACGAGCGCCTCTTCGTCCACCACCGCACCCCGGGACGTGTTGATGAGGTAGGCGGACTCCTTCATCCGCCGGAGCTCCGCTTCGCCGATCAGGTGATGGGTGGCTTCGGTGAGCGGCAGGTGGAGGGAAACGAAGTCGCTTCGTTCCAGCAGCTCGTCCAAGGAGGTTCTGCGCATGAGGGGGCCGGTGGGGGATGTCGTTCCGGGCGCCTCCTGTCGCCGCTCACCCTTCTTGAGCTCCCCACCCGACTCCCGGCTCTCTCGGGACTCACTCCGGCCGTGGGCCAGGACCTCCATCCGGAAGCCGGCAGCACGTTCGGCAACGGCCGCCCCGATCCGTCCGGGACCCACGATCCCCAGGACCTTCCGCCGTCCACTCCCACCAGGGCTCACGTCTGCGCCCAGGAGAAGGTTGGGCCCCCAGATCCGGAATCGTCCGGCCACGGTGTATTCGTGGGCCTCCGGAATCCTCCGGGCGACCCCCAACAGGAGAGCCCACGTCAGATCCGCCGTGGTGTCCGTGAGGACGCCGGGGGTGTTGGAAACCGGGACCCCCAGCTCGGTGGCGGCCTCCACATCCACGTTGTCGTATCCCACGGCACAGTTGGCCACGCCCAGGAGGCCGGGGCTCGCCTCCAGAAGCTCCCGGTCCACCGGCTCGGTGAGCAGGGAAAGAAGGCCGTGGCTGCGGGCCGCTTCCTTCAGGAGTGAGGCCCGGTCCACCCCGGCGTCCTCCCGGCTCTGACCCACATGCACCGCGAGATCTTCCGCCTCCAGGAGACGAAGGCCCTCGTCCGGGATCCGACGGGTGACGAATACGCGTCGCATGACGGGTACGATCGTAACAAGAGCGGACGGTGCGAGCCACCGCCACTCGGCCCGGGGGCGGAGGTCCTTGCGCCGTCTCCCGGAGCATGACAGGATCGCCGGACGGCGTAGATCGGACCCCACGGCTTGAGGAGTTGGCGCATCATGGGACGCCTCCGTTTTCCGAACACGTACATTGCGGTCGTCGTCGCTCTCCTGCTGACCGTCCCGGGGCTTCTTCCGGCCCAGGACGCGCCCCTGGAGGGGCTGGACGACTTCGTGGAGGCGGGTATGGAGGAATGGGGCATTCCGGGTCTGGCGGTGGCGGTGGTGCACCGGGACGAGGTGGTTTTCGCCCGAGGGTACGGGGTCCTTCATCGGGACAGGGAGGCACCCGTGGATGAAGAGACCGTCTTTGGTGTGGCGTCCGTCTCCAAGGCCTTCACCGCCGCCGCCCTTGGAATCCTCGTGGACGAAGGACTCGTCCACTGGGACGACCCGGTCATGGAGCACCTCCCGGGCTTCAGGCTCTACGACCCGTACGTAACGGCCTCCACCACGATCCGGGATCTCCTGTCCCACCGGGTGGGAGTCGGCCGGCTCACCGGGAATCGGATCCGCTGGCTCCCGGACCGTGACCGGGCCGAGCTCATCAGGAGGGTCCGCCACCTGGGACCCGAGCAAGCGTTCCGGGACGATCATGTCTACTCCAACGTCATGTACATGGTCGCAGGCGAGATCATCCCCGCCGTGACGGGCCAGAGCTGGGGGGAGTTCATCCGCTCCCGGATCTTCGAGCCCTTGGGTATGGAGCGGAGCAACACGTCGGTTACCCAGATCGTCGAGGGGGAGAACGCGGCCTGGCCCCACCAGGAGATAGACGGCGAGGTGGTGCCCATCGAGCGGAGAAACTTCGATGCCGTGGGACCGGCGGCCTCCATCAACACGAGCGTGGGGGAGCTCGCGGCGTGGATTCGGCTCCACCTGGGGACTCCGGGTGAGGTGGACGGAGTCCGTCTTCTGGAGGAGGAAACGGTCCGGGAAATGCACCGACCCCAGAGCATCCAGTCCGACGGCGGGTTGGCGGGGCCGGTGGCCTCCTACGGCCTGGGGTGGCGGGTGTCCACCTTCGAGGGAGTCCGGACATCGTCCCACGGGGGTGCTACGGACGGGATGAACACGAACCTGGTCCTGGTTCCGGAGGAGGAGTTGGGGATCGTGGTGACCACGAACACGTTCAACGCCTTCATGAACGCGCTGACCAACCGGATCCTGGACCGGTTCCTGGACCATCCGGACCGGCCGTGGGATCAAGCCTTCCGGGACGGATACCTCCAGCAGTACCAGGCGGTCCGGGCGGCTCGAGATTCCATCCACGATGCACGGGAGGAAGGAACGGAGCCCGCCCTGCCCCTGGAGGCGTACACGGGAGCGTACTACGACTCCCTCTACGCCGATGCCCGGGTGGAGCTGGAGGACGAGGGCCTGGTCCTCACCTTCTGGGGGGACGACGAGATGGTGGCGGATCTGGAACACTGGCATCACGACACGTTCCGGGCCGTGTGGCGCCGGGAGGAGATCCGGGAGGAATTCGTCCGCTTCACGCGGGGATGGGGCGGAGAGGTGGCGGCACTCCATGTCGAGTGGGTCCTCCGGCCGCGTCTCCTCCAGGTGGGGGCGTATCCGTCCGACTACACCAGGGAGGCCGTCCTGAAGAGGATCGATGCCGGGCCGGAGGAGCCTCGATGACCGGGCCCATCCCGGGCCTCTCTGTCGACGGCGGATGAAACCCAGACAAACGGCCCTTTCGGATAGATCCCGTCCCGACCCGCCCTCTCGCGGGTGGCGGGTCTTTCTCACGCTCCTCACTGCCTTGCCGCAGAGCTTCCTGAGCCGGGGGGTGGGCCTACTGGCCGATCTTCCCCTTCCACCCCTACTTCGGACCCTCGTGCTCCGGTCGTTCGTGGCGTGGACGGGCGCGGACCCAGGGGAGGCGGAGCGGCCACTGGGAGAGTACCCGTCCGTGGGAGCGTTCTTCGTCCGGAGGCTTCGGCCGGGGGTTCGCAGTTGGCCGGACGATCGCGACGTTCCAGCGAGCCCCGTGGACGGCATCGTAGGGGAGTTGGGTGCACTGGACGGACTCACGGCCCTTCAAGCCAAGGGCCGCCCCTACTCCGTGGCCCAACTCCTAGGGACCCCGGAAGATGGAAGCCGTTTCGATGGTGGAGCGTTTCTCACGCTGTACCTCAGTCCCCGACACTACCACCGGATACACGCGCCGGTCTCCGGCCGTGTGACGAAGGCCCACTACCTCCCGGGACGGCTGCTCCCGGTGAACGCACCGGCGGTTGCGGGCCTTCCAGAGCTCTTCCCCGGGAACGAGAGGCTCGTCTGTTTCCTGGACTCCGGACTGGGGCAGGTGGCGGTGGTGGCCGTGGGGGCCCTGAACGTGGGTCGGATCTCGGCGGCGTTCGACCCGGAGTGGAATCGGGGGAAGGGGTCCCATCCCTCGGTGTCGAACCGTGGCCGGGCCCGGAAGGAAGAGGTTCGTCGCTATTCTCCTCCCGGAAGGGTGACGCGGGGGGATGAGCTCATGGCATTCCACCTGGGCTCCACGGTGGTCCTCCTCTTCGAACCGGGGCGAATCACCTGGGAAGCCCCTTTGGCACCGGGTGTCGAGATCCGCCTGGGCGCCCCGCTGGGGAGCGGGCGCCCGGGGCCTTGAAGTCGGTCCTTCAGCTCCGCTCCATCAGGCCCGACCAGGCCTTCTCCCACACGCCCGATTCGTCAGGGGCCTTCACACTGGCTGCTCACCGGGCGCTGGTTTCGGCACGCGATCAGCTCGGCCATTCCGGTGACGTTGCCGCCGCAGGCGCTCTCCTGGGCGGCGGTGAGCGCCTCCTCCTCGGTGGCGCCCCGTCCCGACCGGCAAACCACCTCCTCCGTGAACTCCAGGCACACTTCGCACTCCACCTGTACCGGCACCACGGTGGCGTAGATGACGTAGGCCATGAAGAGGAGCATTCCTCCGATAATGGCGGCGATGTGGGACCCCTTCATTCGATCTCCCTACGGTCCTTGATGCGGTGACGTTGCCACGGAGACGAAGCCCGTCCGGCAGTGTGTAGCCATTGGCGAGAAGTGTACATGTTAGTAAATTAAGCGACTTGCGGTCGAAGGGAACCAGCCGGGAGGAATGCTAGGATATATGGCGAAGGACGCGATCGAAGTGGAGGGGGTGGTCACGGAAGTTTTGCCCAACGCGAACTTCCGGGTGGAGTTGGAGAACGGTCACGAGATCCTAGCCTACCTCTCGGGGAAGATGCGCAAGTTCTACATTCGGGTCTTGGAGGGGGACCGTGTGAAGTATGAGATGTCCCCGTACGACCTGAGCCGAGGACGCATCACCTACCGCTACAAGTGACGTAGCGAGGCTTGCAAGAACGGAGAGGGCGGCCGCGACGGAGGTCGCCCGTTTCCGGGCTGGAGCTGGCGCAGGGCCCAGATTCCGTCCGACCCCTTCCTACCATACCGTTTCGGGACCACATCAGGAGAAGAAAGCCTTGAGTCAAGACGCGGCCGCGGGTGTTGGGGTTACGGGTTCTTCCCGGTCCGCCCCTGAACCCCTCGACGAGCCCCACAACGATATCGTCTATCCGGACGCCATACCGTTCGCCCTCATTCATGTAGCTGCCCTGGGGGTTTTCTGGACGGGGGTCACCACCACGGCGATCATTCTGTGTGTGGTCCTCTATCTGGTTCGGATGTGGGCGCTTACGGCGGGTTTTCACAGGTACTTCTCCCACCGGTCGTACAAGACGAGCCGTTGGTTTCAGTTCGTTCTGGCGTTCCTGGGCCAGACCTCGGCCCAGAAGGGGGTTCTCTGGTGGTCCGCCGTTCACCGGGCGCACCACCGGCATTCGGACACGCCGGAAGATCCCCACTCGCCTCGGCACGCCGGTTTCTTCGTCTCCCATGTGGGGTGGATCTTCCATCGGAGGAAGAACCAGGCCGATTACAGCACCGTTCAGGACCTGGCCCAGTATCCCGAGCTCGTGTGGCTGGACCGGAATCAGCATATGCCAGCCGTGGCGCTTGCTGTCTTCACCTT
>SKSR01000180.1 GCA_007122885.1 Gemmatimonadota bacterium | reverse complement strand
GGCCCCCGGGAGGACCAAGACGACCTCCAAGGGAAGTGTCGGAAGGAAGACGAATCCGGTGGCTACGGAGCCAACGATGGCCCCGCCGGTGGCCGCGGCCGACACCTCTCCGGCCCGCGACCCCACCTCCTCCAGACTTCGAGCGTAGCGGCGAACCATGTACGGGGTCACGGTACCCAGGAGCATGCTAGGGAGGCCGAAGAACGCCATGGCGGTAGCCACCGCACCTCCTGCGAACCCGAAGTTGCGAAACGCCAGAGCCGGAACCCCTTCCCCCGCCAGCGCCAAGAGTGGGGTGAGCGCCGCGCCCACCACCAGAAGCGTGAGGGGAACCCGGCCCCGGTCCGCCAGCCGTCCCCCCAGAGCGTTCCCGGCCGCCAGGCCAGCCAGCACGACCGAGATGATCGCCGTCCACGGGATGGCGGAAAGGCCGTAGGTAGGGGCCAGGACCCGAGAGCCGGCTATCTCCAGGGTGAGAACGGCGAACCCCGACCCGAAGGCCACGGTGAGGACGGCGGCCCGAAGACCGGCGGGCCGGGAGGCCGAAGCGAGGGTACGGTCCGTTTGGGTGGTCATCGAGCCCTTCACCTACCACATCCGAGGACCCCACCGCAAGCCCCCCATCCGCCGAGCCCGCCATCGCACGGCCCCACCACCGCTCGGAAAGGGGAACCCGGAAAATTTCACCGTGTAGACCCTCTTGATGCGAACGGTATTTCACTATCGGGCTCCGTCGAACCGGGCTCTGGCGGCAGTGTTGGGGATCCTCTTCGCCGTGGCGGCGTTGGTGAGCCCACCGGCGCACTTCGTCCACGACGAGGATCCGGCCACCCTCGCCTGGGCCCCGGTTGATGGACACTACTCGGGCGAGGAGCGCTCCCTTCCCGGGAGCGCCCCGGACGATGCCCACGGGGACTGCCTCACGTGCAAGGTCCTGAGCCTTCCCTACACGAAGGCCGACCCCGGAGCCGTTCCGCTCGCGCCCCACGCGCCCCACCTCCAGAAGCCGGGCGAAGACCCCCTCCGGCCGGCGTCGCCGGCGTTCTTGCACCACTCGCGGGCCCCCCCCCACGCCTGACCGGGGAGATCGGACCGACTTCGCCCCACTGGAACGATGCGGGCCCGACTATGGGCTCGCGAGCCATTTCCGCGGGCAGGCCGACTCCCTCCCTCCACAGAGCGGTTCCGATTCACAGACGGTTCACTCCGATCCGGGCCCGAAGCCCGGCGGACGGACCTTGGGTGGGATGCCATGAAGACGTTGTTCAGGAAACCTCAGATGGCCGGGGGGCGGATCACCACCGTGCTCCTCTTGGTCCTCGGCTCATCCTTCGCCGCGGCGCCTGCCGGGGGCTCCCCGCCCATGCCCGATGGGGAAACGCCGTCGATGGCCGGCCCATGGGCCGAGGAGGACGGCACGCTCCAAGTCCGGGTTGCCGACGAGGACACAGGACAGCCCTTGGCCGGCACCACCGTGCGGGTACGCCAGGTCGACCGAACGACGGTGACGAACCAGGAAGGACAGGCGGTCTTCGACGACCTCCCTCCCCGCCGATACACGGTAGTGGTAGAGCGATTGGGCTACCTCCCCGCCGAGGAATCCATTGACCTTCATGAAGGAGAGGTGGCGACTGTAGAAATCTCCCTCTCCCCCACCCCTCTGGACGTGGCGGGGATCGTGGTGACCGGGACCGGGCGAGAGCGGGGGGCCGGGGAGGTATACCGCCCCACCACGAGTCTGGCCGGGACCGAACTCCAACGGAACCTGGCCGGAACCGTCCCCGCGACCCTTCGAAACGTTCCGGGGATGGCCATGCAGTACAACGGACCCGGCGCGTCCAGCCCCACGATCCGCGGGATGAGCGGGGACCGGGTCCTCATGCTCGAGGACGGGGGACGAACGGGGGATCTCTACCAGACCGCCTCGGACCATGGCGTCATGGTGGAACCGCTCACGGCGCAGCGCATGGAAGTCGTCCGGGGCGCAGCGAGCCTGCTCTACGGATCCAACGCTCTCGGTGGAGTGGTGAACGTGATTCGGGAGGACGTCCCCCGCTCTCGTCCCTCCGCCCTCCAGGGGCAATTCGCCTCCCAGGCCGAGTCGGTGAACGAGGGGCTCGGCGGGAGCGTAGTGGTGACGGGTCCGGCAGGCCCCCTGGCCCTCAGGGGCGAGATTTCCGGCCGTGAGATGGGGGATACCAGAACCCCAGCAGGCACCCTGGAGCGGTCCGACATGTCCGTCTACAACGGTAGCTTCGGGGCCACCTGGTTCGGCGAGAGAGGTTCGCTGGGCGCCGCCTTCCGCTACTACGACAACGTCTACGGCGTCCCCGGGGAGTTCGACGGCGAGCTCATTCCCGGTGGGCACCCCGGGGGCGTGGACATCGAGGCGACCCGGACATCCGGACGGGTGAGAGGTGAGCTCAAGGGCCCGGTCCTGGGATTCTTCGATTCCGTGGAGCTCCGGGGGAACATGACCCGCTACATCCACGATGAGATCGAAGGACTTCTGGCTGGGGACAGGGTGCTGGGAGCTCGCTTCGACCAGACCACCTGGGACCTGGATCTGACGGCCCACCACGATCATGCCCAGCACGACCACGAACCGGACGCTCTTCGATTGGAGGGTGCCTTCGGGTTTTCCCTGGAGGCCCGGGACCTGTGGGCCGGAGGCGTCTCTCCCGGAACCCGATCCGGCGAGGAGTGGACGCTCTCGGCCTTCGTCTTCGAGGAACTCGGAAGAGAGCCCTTTCGGATCCAGGCCGGTCTCCGATACGACCACAGGCAAACCACTCCGGCGAGCACCGACTCCCTTATAGTGCGGACCGATGACCGGCGACTCAGCAAGCCCGTGGAAGCGCGGAGCTTCGGTGATTTTTCCGGGTCCATCGCCGGGCTGTGGGACTTCGCCCCGAATTGGACCGTGGGTGCGAGCGTAGCCCGCTCGGTCCGGAAGCCGGCCATCGAGGAGATGTTCTCGGACGGACCGCACCTGGCGGACTTTTCCTTCGACATCGGGAACCCGGCGCTGGACCCCGAGGTCGGAATCGGGTTCGACCTCTTCCTCCGCGGAACGCGGAGGGACCTGAGCCTGGAGCTGGCGACCTTCTTCAACCGGATCGACGGCTTCATCCACCAAATGCAGACCGGAGAGACGGTGCGGGTCGTCCGGGAGGGGGTCCCGCCCCGAGTGACCCCGGTTTTCGAGGCTCGGAGTGACGACGCCGTCTTCGCCGGGGCCGAGGGGCGGGTCCAGTGGGAGTTCCTTCCCCGCCTCGTGTTCGACGCCACCGCCAGCTACACCCGGGCTTGGAGACAGGAGGATTCCGATCCACTGCCCGACATCCCACCCCTCCAGGGTCGGGCCGAGGTCCGCTACGAGGGAAGGACATTCTCCGCCTCCTTCGGGATGAACGGAGCCGCGCGTCAAGACCGGGTCCCCGCTCCGATCCAGGTGGGAGAGGCCTCCGTCCGGCCCCAGGAACCGACTCCGGGCTACGGACTCGTAACTGCCGGTGCGGGATGGAGGCACGAAGGCCCCACCTTCACCCACTCCGTGACCCTTCAGGGTGAAAACCTGCTGGACCGGAATGCCCGCAACCACCTTTCCCGGATCAAGGACATCGCGCCCCAACCGGGCCGGAATATCCAGCTCACCTACAGAGTTCACTTTTGACCCTGGACCGGCACTGCGCGCGAAGGACAGACAACGTTCGATCTTCGACCCTTCAACCTCAAGACGGAGACACACCCGATGGAACCGAATCGCACCCGAGCACCACTTCGACTGAATCGAGGGATCACCCTGGCCGCGTCCGCGCTCCTGCTCGGACTGGCGGCGTGTGACGACAACGGTGATCCCATCGGACCGAACGGAAACGACAACGGGCACGAGGAAGCAGCCCGCGTGGAGATCCAGACCCGAGGCGTGGAGTCCGCCGTCATCGGCGTCTGGCGGGACGGCGAGGGTTGGACCGACGATGAGGGGAATCCCATCGACGAGCTGGAAGCGCCCGTAGAGGTAGAAGGCGAGGGGCTCACTCCCCTCCGAGCCGGCGGTCCTCAAGCTTCCCTGACGGTGACCTTCTTCGGTCGAGACGGGGAGCCCGTGGAGATGGAAACGCTGGAGCGCGACGATGAGACCCGCGAACGGGTTTGCAGTGGGTTCTCCGCCCGGTTCCTTCCCACCGACGCCGACGACGCCCTTGCCCTGGCTTGGCCCAACATGCGGCATCCGGACAGCGAAGCCGGCCCCTTCCAATTCTCCCGCAGGCATACGGGGGAACTCGTCGGCATCTTCCACTGCGACCACATCCATCTCTACCCCGAGCGGGAAGGGGAGCTGGACATTGAGTTCCACCTTTGGCACGTGGACCACAGCGACGATCGCACGGACCCCATCACCGTTCGGGTTCATCCGCCGGAGCAGCCGCCGCAGGTCCGTATCGAGACTCGGGGGATCGAGCAGGCGACCCTCGGCGTGTGGACCCTCGGAGAAGGCTGGACCGACGCCGATGGAGAGGCCATCGACCGGATCGAGACGCCCCGGGACGTGGAAGGGGAGGGCCTCCAGCCCCTGGAGGCCTTCGGCGGGAACGCTTCCCTCTCCGTTCGCTACTTCCCGTACAACGGCGAAGAGGCGAATATCGAGACCCTCGACCGGGACGACGACACCCGCGAGCGGGAGTGCAGCTACATCCAGGGACGCTATACCGTAGGTGACGAAGAGACCGACGCCATCGCCTGGCCACCAATGCCCCACCCGGACAGTGACAACGGCGACGCCCAATTCGCCGACTGGGACGGGGAGATCGTCGGAATCTTCCACTGCGACCACATCCACCTCTATCCGATGGAAGCGGGTGAGGTGGACGTGAGCTTCACGGTCTACGGCGGGGACCAGGTCCTGGACGTCACCGATCCCATTACGTTTCCGGTGAACGAGTAGGGTTCCGAAGACCCACCGGAGCGGGGATGGCCGTCCAGCGGCTCCCTCCCCGCTCCGGCCGGTCCCCGGCCGCCGATCATAGTGGGGGCCGGTGGCATCTCCCTCGACGAGAGAGCAAGAGGGCTCCAGGAATCCCCTTGGAGCCCTCTTGCCTCTTCCACCATACCAGACCGCCGGGGGATCGCTCCGGCCAGCCACCGATCCTTGTCGCGGGACACCCTCCCACCAACTACCACGAAGAAGGCCCCAGGAGGTGAACCCTCCCGGGGCCTTCCTTCGCCCAACCGGTTGCCACCGTCGCCACCCGAGATCCTTGTCTCCGGGGCGCGGCGCTCAGCCCTAGCCCATCAGCAGGCCAGGCAGTTGTCGTTGTTGTGGGAGCCCAGACTCTCCAAGAGCTCCACGGTGGCCGGATAGGGCGACACACGCTGGACCGGCCCGTTGGCCATATCCGCCGTCGTCTGGCCCGCACGGCTCACCACCGTCACGTCGGCACCGTTCTCCACCAGGTAGTGAATGACCTCGTTATCACCCCGTGACGCGGCATGATGGAGGGCCGTGTACCCGTTGTGGTCCCGGGCGTTCACGTCCACTCCGACCTCCTCCACCAGGAACTTGAGGGCGGGGAGGAACCCGCTGGGATGGTACTGGTGGGCGTTCCCGCCGAAGCCGGTCCCGTACCCCACGCCCGATACGGCGTGGATGGGGTAGACCCCCGGGCCTCCCTCCTCGATGGCCGGCAGCCCGGACGGATCCTGCTCTTCCTCCTCGTCGTCATCCCCGTACGGATTCCCGCGCTCTGGCGGCTTCCGAGTCGGGATGTTCGGGTCGGCTCCGTAGGCAATGAGGAGCTGCATGGCGTCCACGTCCAACCCGTAGGCCGCCCGCCAGAACGGCGTGGCCCCCCAAACGACTTCGAGCCCGCAGTTGAAGTTTCCGCACGAGACGTGGGCCATGTACCAGAGGTGCTTGTCCAGACGGACATTGGGATCCGCACCAGCCTCCAGAAGGGCCTCCATCAGATCGAGGTGGGACGCCTCCTGGTAGCGATGCTCCCGGACCTGCGGGAAGCGGGATCGAGGCGTCCACTGGCGTTCGATGGCCGCGTAAAGCGGGGTCGCCCCGGCCTCACTGGCCAGCATGGGATCCGCTCCGTGCTCCAACAGGGTGATCGCCAGATCGAACTGGCCGTTGATGGCGGCCATCAGGAGGGGGCTGGTGCTGTCCCCGCCGCTCACCTGGTTGATGTCCGCTCCGCCCTCCAAGAGGGCCAGGGTGGATTCCTTGTGTCCCTGCCGAACGGCGTGCAGCAGTGCCGTGAGCCCGCCCCAACTCCCTACGAGCTGGTTCTGGCTCGTCGTGCCCGGCTCCGGCTCCTCGGCCTCCAAGGGCTCCATGGTCCGCAGGTATTCACGGACCGCGTCCGAGGCTGCCCGAAGCTGCTCCTGCGTCGGGCTGAAGGTGGCGTCCTCGCCGTGCTCCTCCCGGTACTCCTCCTCGAACTCCTCCAAGACCCGGTCGAACTCGTCGTGGGCCTCGGAGTGGAACTCGGCGAGCTGCGGGATGTTCACCGCCTTCGTCGTCACCGACGGATCCGCACCACCGTCGAGGAGAGTACGGATCGCCTCCGCACGGTTCGCCGAAGCGGCGAAAATGAGCGGAGTCTGGCCCCACCGGGACTCCCGTGCATCCGGCTCGACCCCCGCCTCCAGCAGGAGCCGGACCGCTTCCGAGCTTCCGGAGGCCGCAGCCAAATGCAGCGTGGTGGCCTCCCCCGTGTCCGTCGTGGCATGAGCATCGGCCCCGGCCTCCAACAGCACCCGAACCGCGTCGGCGTTACCCCTGCGGCTCGCCAGGTGCAGCGGCGTGTAGCTTCCCAACCGGGTAACGGCGGACACGTCCGCTCCGGCCGAGACAAGCAACTCGGCCAGGTCTCCGTCCCCGTTCATGGCCGCGTAGTGAAGGGCGGTCATTCCGTCCCCTTCGGCCTCGTTCACGTCCACGATGCCCTCTTCCAACAGGGCTCGGGCCGTTTCTTGATCCCCCGCCTTGGCCGCGTCCACCAAGGGGGAGTCGGACGTACCGGCTGCGGCCAGGAACAACGCCATGCAGAGCACGCCCGTCACTCGAAAGATCGCGTTCATCTCTCCCTCATCCTCCGTCGATAGCCCATTGACCGACTAGTTACGCCGTGAACTCTACTGGACGTCGTCGGCCGTCAGGGTGAAGCCCCGATCCGCGCTGAACGGAAGGGGGCCGGTGCTGTCTCCGAAGCCCTTCAGCTCGTCGTGACCGAGCATGTGCAGGAGCGAAAGCATGGCGTTGGCCATGGGCGTCCCGTCCGGAGCCTTCAGGTGCAGGTTGCCTTCCAGCTGCCCGTTCGCCTTGCCCAGGGTGATCAAGGGGCAACGGCGGTGGTTGTGGAGGTTTCCGTCGGCCATGGGCGAACCCCAGAGAATCAGGCTCTTGTCGAGCAGATGGGTGTCGCCCTCCATCGAGTTCTCCAACCTCTCCAGGAAGTACGGGAGCAACCCGACCCGCCACTGATGGAGCCTGTTCCACTCCATGATCCGGTCCTCATCGTCCCCATGGTGGGATGCCGGATGGATGGGCCGGTCGATGCCGCTCTCCGGGAAGATCCGGTTGGAGCCGTCCCGGCCCCACTTGAAGGAGATCACCCGGGTCAGGTCGCCCTCGAAGGCCAGGAGCTGAAGATCGAACATGATCTTCATGTGCTCCTCGAAGGTATCGGGGACACCCACCGGTGCCTCCGGCAGAGCCCGCTCCTCGCCGCTGCTGTTGCGCTGCTCCACCATCTGCAGCCGACGCTCCAGCTCCCGCACATCCTCCAGGTATCCGTCCACCCGACGCTGGTCGGTCACACCCAGCTCGCGCTTGAGGCTGGCCACCTCTCCGGTGATCCAGTCCAGGATGCTCCGGTTCTCCTGCCTCCGGGTCACCCTCTCCTCCGTGGTGGAACCGGCACCGAACATCCGCTCGAAAACCAGCCGCGGGTTCCGGGTCCCCAGGTAGGGCTCACTGGGCGAAGCCCAGCTGATGGCGTCCGTGTAGGCGCAGGAGTAGTTGTAATGACAGCCCCCGGACCCGTCCGTGCTTTCGATGCAGAGCTGCAGGGACGGAATCGGCGTGTCCTGGCCGAACCGCTCGGCGTAGATCTGATCCAGGGACTTCCCCACGTAGATGTCGGACCCCTGGGTTTGTCGGGGATGCGACTGAGTCAGGAACACGGCACTGGAGCGGAAGTGATCGCCCCCAATCTCCGGAGCGTCCCACGCCTCGGCCATCCGCACGTCGGTGTTCGAGATGATCGTCAAGTAGTCCTGATACGCCTCCAGGGGCTTCAGGAGGTTGTCTTCCCGGAGCTCGAAGTCCTTGCCCAGGGTCTCCGGCGCGAAGAGGTGATTCTTCGCCCCCCAGTCGTTCGAACCGGCGGCACCGTGGACCTCTTCCATACAGATGAGGCGGGTCTTGTCGATCTCTTCGGACCGCCAGGGGCGCCCCGCAGGCACCATGGCGTCCAGGAACGGCAGGGCCACCGCGGCCCCCATCCCGCGTACGAAAGTCCGGCGAGCGATGTGCTTTCCAGTGATGAACTCCATTGCCGATACTCCTTGGTTAGGGGCCTTCGTTGGCTTGGCCGTCGTTGGATTCCAGGTTTTCGCACTTCGGGCTCACCCCTC
>SKSR01000072.1 GCA_007122885.1 Gemmatimonadota bacterium | reverse complement strand
TGACTTCGAATGCGTCCCGTTCCGTCCCCATCCGAGAGCTCACGCTCCAGGGACTCCAGCCGTTCGCCCCTGCGGGCCACCAGCTCGAGGTGGGCGCCCCGGGAGTGCAAGCTCCGGGCGCACGCCCGGCCGATCCCCGAACTCGCCCCGGTGATGAGAACACGCCTTCCTTCGATTCGGTTCATCGTTCCCCTGCTCCTGCGCTCCCGTGGTTCCGTGGCACGATGGCCACCGTGCAATGTCCCCATCCGTCCCGGATCCCACAAGCAGATGGGAGACGGGTATAGGTCGGTGGGGAAGGAGCTCTCGGCTGTTTGCCGGAGGATGAGGTTTCCGCCATCCTAATCGGGGCCCGCACCGGGCGGGCTCTCCTGCCATCGGAGAGGGTGCCTGTGAAGGGGGAAGCGTGACTGCCGAAATCACCATTGTCTATGGTGTCCTCCTCGGGGCGCTCCTCCTTTTCGCCAGCGATCGGCTCCGATTGGACCTGGTGGCTCTCTTGGTCCTGCTGGTGTTGGCGCTCACGGGGATCCTCACGCCCGCCGAGGCCCTGGCCGGATTCGCGGACCCTGTAGTGCTCATGATCGCCGGGCTCTTCGTGGTGGGCGAAGGTCTCTTCCAGACCGGGGTGGCCGGGGCCCTTGGCCGCCTTCCGGCCCGCATCGCGGGCAACAGCGAGGTGGGGCTCCTGGCGGTGATCATGGGGATGGTAGCATTCCTCTCCGGTTTCATGAGCTCAACCGGAACCGTGGCGGTGATGCTTCCGGTGGTGGTTACTCTGGCGGCCGAGCGGGGCATTCCGCCTTCCAGGCTCCTGATTCCCCTCTCCGTCGCGTCCCTTCTGGGTGGGATGCTCACGTTGATCGGGACCCCCCCGAACATCGTGGTGAGCCAGCAGCTAGAGGCTATGGGGAGGGAGCCGTTCGGCTTCTTCACCTACACACCCGTGGGCTTGGTCATGGTCGTTCTCGGGGGCCTCTTCATGGTTCTGGTGGGCCGGCGTATGCTCCCGGACCGGGCCTCCCCCAGGAAGGGAACGGCCCCGGACGCACCGAGCCTTTCGGAGCTGGCCGGCAGCTACGGACTGGGAGGTGAGCTCTACAAGTCCCGGATTCCGGAAGGGTCCGAGCTCGACGGGGTCACCGTCGGGGAAGCGCGGATCCGGAGTCGGTTCGGGGTCACGGTGCTGGACGTGTTGGGCACCGTGTCCAGGAAGGACGAGGAGGGGGTGGCACCCGATACCATGCTTCGGGCCGGGAGCACCGTTGTCCTCACCGGCAACGAAGACGCCATGGGGGAGATGGCTCGGCACCTGGAGCTGCAGATCGGGCCTGCAGGGGCCCAGGACCTTTCCGGCCGGGTCGGGCTCGTGGAGGTCCTCCTCACCCCCCGGTCCCGCCTTGTGGACCAGACCCTTCCGGAGAGCCAGTTTCGGGAGAAATACCAGGTGGACGTTCTCTCCGTCCGGCGCCTCGGCGAACCGGTGGCCGAAGACCTTCGAGACCTCCGGCTTCGGTTCGGCGACACCCTGTTGGTGAGGGGCACGTGGGAGGGTCTCCGGCTCCTTCAGGGGGAGCGCCGCGATTTCGTGGTCACGGGTCTACCCAAGGAGATGGAGGCGGCCACCCGTCCGTACTCCCGGGCCCCGCTGGCCGTGGGCGTCATGGTGGGGATGATGCTCCTTCTCACCTTCCAGGTCGTTCCGGCCGTCCATGCCGTCCTTCTGGCTGCCGTGGCCATGGTCCTCGGCGGGGCCGTGAGCGGCGACGATGCCTACAGGGCCGTGAACTGGGAGAGCGTGGTCCTCATCGCCGGAATCCTGCCGTTGGCCACGGCCATGGAGAAGACCGGGGCCATGGGGCTGGCGGTGGACCTTCTGACCGGCCCTCTGACCGGGGCCGGGCCCTTCGTCCTGTTGGCGGGCTTGTTCGTCCTCACCTCGGCGCTGAGCCAGATCATCTCGAACACCGCCACCGCCGTCCTCCTGGCCCCCATCGCCTTTCAGCTCGCCCTGAGTATGGACGCCAACCCGGAACCCTTCCTGATGGGGATTGCCGTGGCCGCCTCCACCGCCTTCGCCACCCCCATCGCATCGCCTGTGAACACTCTGGTCCTGGGGCCCGGGGGCTACCGGTTCGGTGACTTCTTTCGGGTGGGGGTATCCCTGCAGCTCATCATCCTGGCAGCCTCCTTGTTCATGGTACCCCTACTCTTCCCCTTTTTCGATTGAACCGGCTTCAGCTTGGGGAATCCTCAACGAACGGAGGCCCGTGGGGGTCCATGTAGACGAGGGGGGAGCGGCACCATCTCCTGCCGAAGCTGTATAAGTCCAGCTGCCGGACGGACTGAGCCCCACAGACCCGGTCCGTTCCGCCACGAGCCATCGGCGTGGCCCCGGGGACCCTTCCCACGTCCTCGGGGGGCCTGTGCGTGCGTGACGGTGCCGAAGAATGCAACCGACTGCAAGAGCGGGGAGGCTGAGGAGTGAAACGGGTGAGCGAACGCCAAACGGAGCAGGGCATCTTTCCATTCGGGCTTCCGTTCCTCACCCTTTGTTCAACTCTCGTGACTCTGGCCCTGGCGCCGGTCCTGACGGGAACTGAAGGCCCCGTCCACGGCTTGGCGGCCCAGGCTTCCGGGGAGATATCGGAGGAGCCCACGGCCAGGGCGGCTCAGGCCCATCGCATCGACCGGGCCGAGACCGAGATCCGGATCGATGGCCGCCTGGACGAGCCGGCTTGGGCCCAGGCCACCCCCATCACCGACTTCCGGCAGGAGGAGCCGGTGGAGGGAGCCAAGCCCTCCGAGCGGACCGAGGTGTACGTCCTCTACGACGACGACTACCTCTACATCGGGGCGATCCTCTACGACTCGGAGCCCGACGGAATCCTGGCCCACCAGCGGCAGAGGAATTCGTGGCTTGGCTCCGACGACCGTTTCCGCTTCATCCTGGACACCTTCCGCGACGGACGGACCGGCTACCTCTTCGAGACCAACCCGGCCGGGGTCATGGGCGACGCCCTCATCACCGGCTCCGGTACGAACGATTCCTGGGACGGGATCTGGGATGTCCGGACCCGAATCACGGATGAAGGCTGGATCGCCGAGATCCGCATACCCTTCCGGACTCTGAACTTCGATCCGACCCTGGACACCTGGGGAATCAACTTCCAGCGGACGATCCGCCGGAAGAACGAGGAAGTCCGTTGGAGTGGGTGGCGAAGGAACCAGAGCCTGACGCGTCCCACCCACGCGGGGGTCCTGACCGGGCTCGAAGGAATCTCCCAGGGCATGGGCCTGGAGGCGACCCCCTACGTTTCCGGCAACTGGACGAACGCTCCGGCCCTGGCCGACCCCCGCAACGCCGACGCGAAGGTGGGGATGGACCTGGAGTACAGCATCACGCCGAGCCTCCGGGCAGCGGCCACCGTGAACACGGACTTCGCGGAGGTGGAGGCGGACGACCGACTGGTGGAGCTCACCCGGTTTCCCAGCTCCCTTCCGGAGCAGCGCCCGTTCTTCCTGGAGAATGCCGGGGTCTTCAACTTCGCTCCCCGACAGGGGGTGAACCCGTTCTTCAGTCGGAGGATCGGCCTCGTAGACGGGGAGGAGATCCCCATCCACCTCGGGACCCGGCTGGGAGGGCAGGCCGGGGACTACGAGCTGGGACTCTTCCAGGTCCGGACCGGGAGTGGGGAGGCGGTGGGGATCGAAGGAACTCCGGTGACGGTTCCGTCCGAGGACTTCACCGCGGCCAGGGTTCGTCGGGGCTTTTTCACCCAGTCGGCGGTGGGGGGCATCTACACCCGGAGGGCCACCCACGCCAACGACAACGGAGAGGCGCCCCCGGATCGCCATACGGCGGGGATGGACTTCGACCTGTACACCTCCGAGTTCCTGGATCGGTACAACCTTCAGCTCGAAGGCTTCTTCCTCTGGCACTCGGACCCGGTGGCCGGGGGCGGCTCCGACTTCGCCGATCGCCGGGCCCGGGGCCTCCGGTTCAACTTCCCCAACG
Source organism: Gemmatimonadota bacterium (assembly GCA_007122885.1). Classification (GTDB taxonomy): domain Bacteria; phylum Gemmatimonadota; class Gemmatimonadetes; order Longimicrobiales; family Gaopeijiaceae; genus SKSR01. The sequence continues at coordinate 4,645 of SKSR01000072.1, read as the reverse complement.
ATCTGTTCCGGGTGAGCGCCTCCCTCCGGGACTTCGGCGAGGAGTTCAACCCGGCCTTGGGGTTCCAGAACCGTCGTGGTTTCCGGCGCTTCCAGCCCACCGTGGGCTTCGAGCCCCGGCCTGAGTCGGTGGACTGGATCAGACAGCTCGAGTGGGAGCTCCGGTACGAGTACCTGGAGTCGCTGGAGGGCCAGCTCCTCACCCGGGAGACCGATGTCCGGTTCTTCGGAGTGGACTTCGAGAGCGGAGACCGCCTAACCCTGAACGCCACTCGCCTATTCGAGCGGCTTCGGCGGCCGTTCAACATCCACGACGATGTGGTGATTCCCGAAGGCGGCTACAACACTACCGAGTGGCGGATCTTCTTCAGGAGCGCCGGGCAGAGGGCCCTCTCGACGCGCTTTTCCGCGGCCCATGGCGGCTTCTGGACCGGGGACAGGACCCGCCTGGACGGCCAGCTCACGGTCCGCCCCGTCACCGGGGTCCGGGTGAGCACGGAGTACGAGCGAAATGAAGTTCGGCTTCCGGAAGGGGGCTTCGATACGAACCTGGTGCGGTTGGAGGCCGACTGGCACGCCACCCCCTTCCAGTCCCTGACCACATCGCTCCAGTACGACGACGTGACGGACGCCGTGGGGCTCTTCGCTCGGGGCCGCTGGACCGTGCGCCCCGGCAACGACATCTTCCTGGTCTATAGCCACAACTGGCAGAACGAGGCGGACCGACTCTTCGACCGGCACCTGAGCACCATCTCTCAGGGTGCGGCCATCAAGGTGAACTACACCTATCGCTTCTGATCGCGCTCTGAAGCGAAGGCCCGAGGCCGGCGCACTGGTCGGGCCCGCACACAATGTTCCTCAGGCCGATGTTTTCCAGGAGGGCCCGCCGTGGATCTGGGTTTGAAGGACAAGGTGGTGCTGGTGGCCGGCTCGAGCCGGGGCTTGGGTCGGGCCGTGGCCGAGGAGTTTGCCCGCGAGGGGGCGTCCCTGGTCCTCTGCTCGCGCGGGCGAGAGGCATTGGAGGCCGCGGCTTCTGAGCTGGAGAAGGGCCACGGGGTCTCGACCCTTCCCGTACCCTGCGATCTGAGTGATCCGGAGGGGGCCCGGGAAGTGGTGGAGGAGGCCCGGGGACGGTTCGGAAGGGTGGATGTCCTGGTGACGAACACGGGAGGTCCACCCAGCGGCCCCTTCGAGAGCCACGACGCCGAGGCTTGGAGCGCCGCGGTACGGCAGAATCTGGACAGCGTCCTCAATCTCGTTCGGGGGGTGCTTCCGGGGATGAAGGAAGCCGGCTGGGGACGGATCGTGAACGTAACGTCCGTAGCCGTCAAGCAGCCGGTAGACGGCCTGATCCTTTCCAATTCGGTGCGTGCCGCCGTCACGGGCTTCGCCCGGACGCTGGCCAACGAGGTGGCCTCGGAAGGGATCACGGTGAACAACGTCATGCCCGGATTCACTCGTACCGAACGTCTGGTGGACCTGGCCGGGGCGGCGTCGGAACGGGAGGGCGTTTCCCCGGAGGAGGTGTACCGGCGCTGGGAGGACGCGATTCCCATGGGCCGCCTGGGGGAGCCGCCCGAGTTCGCGGCCTTGGTGGCCTTTCTGGCGTCGGAGCAGGCTTCTTACATTACCGGAACGTCCATTCCCGTGGACGGCGGCTGGATCCGGGCCCTCGTTTGAACGAATCCCTCTCGTCGAAGTGGAGCAGCACCATGAGCTATCCTTTCCGGCTTCTCGCTTTGTTCGCCCTCGGGGCGGCCACAGCCCTTGCGGGCCCGGCGCACGGCCAGACCCCGGAGGAGGGTCTGCGGGTGCACGAGCTCGTGGCCGAGCCCAATAGCCTTGTTCTCTCGCAGGGCGAGACGGCCCGGGTGGACGTGACCGCCCTGGACGAACGTGGAGAGGAAGTGGAGGCGATGGTCCGGTTGGTGGCTCCCAGGTCCGGTTTGCGGGTGGATGCGAGCTCGGGGGAGGTGACGGGGGGCGCGCCGGGAACGTACCAGCTCGTGGCGGCCGTGGTCCTGCCCCCGGATTCGGACCGGGACCCGGTCATGTTGGAAGTGCCGGTGGAGGTGAACTGGCCCTCCATCACTCGGGCAGAGATCTCCGCTCCCGACCTGACCCTCTTCGAAGGGACGACCCGGGAGCACGAGGTGCGAGGCTTCCATGAGGACGGGAGTGAACGCCCGGACGAGGAGCTGGAAATGGAGTGGGTTTCCTCCGACCCGGAGGTGGCCACGGTGGACCGCTTCGGGGCCGTGACCGCACACGCGCCGGGCCCGGTAACGATCACCGCCCGGGCCGGTGAGGCGGAGGCCAGCGCCAGCTACGAGGTTCGGCCCTTTCCAGCCGTGACCCTGGAGCTCGGGGTGGATCAAGAAGAGGCCAGAACCGGAGATGTTCTGGAGTTCTCCGTCCGTCCCGTGGACGAGGAGGGGAACGTGGTGGAGGACTTGCCGGTTACCTGGAGCTACTCCTACCGGACCTTCGACGGCGTTCAGCAGCCCGGGGCCGCCGGGGTGGTGGAGAACGGGCGCTTCGTGGCCGAGGAGCCTGGCCGCTACACGATCATGGCTCATGCCGGCCCCCTCTCTTCCCGTGAGACGGTGGAGGTGACGCAGCGGCAGGTGGTTCGGAGCGTGGAGCTTCAGGGCCAGGGCCAGGTGAGCGACGAGCACACGTCGGACCTCTGGGTGTGGGAGGGCCTGGACGGCCGTGACTACGCCATCACCGGCACGTGGGGGGCCGATGGCTGGGCGTACATCTGGGACATCACGGACCGGACGAACATGGTGAAGACCGACTCGATCCAGGTGGACGCCCGGACGGTCAACGACGTGAAGGTTTCCCCGGACGGCCGGTACGCCACCATGACGCGGGAAGGGGCCTCCGACCGCGTGAACGGGCTCGTGATCCTGGATCTGGCCGATCCCGCCCATCCGGTGATCGCCGCCGAGTACGACGACGGCCTGACGGGTGGGGTCCACAACGCTTTTCCGAAGGACGACTATGTCTACGCTTTGTCGGGGGGTGAGAAGTACCTGATCATTGACGTGGAGGACATCTACAATCCCCGGACGGTGGGTGAGGTGCAACACGAGGATTGCCGGATCCACGATGTCTGGGTGAAGGACGGGATGGCGTATTCGGCCCAGTGGGGGTGCGGGATCATCGCATACGACGTGGGGAACGGGGAGTGGGGTGGCACCGCGGAAAATCCGGTGTACGTCTCCAGCCTCGAGACCCCTGGGGGCCGGACTCATGGCGTCTTCCCCTACTACCAGGAGGAGACGGGGCGCTTCCTCATCTTCGCCGGCGACGAGATCATGAGTCGGGACGGTCGGGCCCTGGAAGGGCAGCTCAACACGGAGCCCTACGACCCGAACGTTCCCGGGAGCGGGCTTCCGTCCAACACTGACGGCTACCTCCATATTCTGGATTTCACCGACATGGAGAACCCGAAGAAGATCGCCCGCTATCGGGTGCCCGAGTACGGTACCCACAATTCCTGGGTGGAGGACGGGATCCTGTACCAGGCGTACTACGAGGGAGGGCTCCGGATGGTGGACGTGACCGGGGAGCTCAAGGGAGACCTCCACAAGCAGGGTCGGGAGATCGCTGTGTTCAAGTCCCACGATCCCAACGGCTATATTGCGAATGCTCCCATGGTCTGGAGCGGCATGCCCTTCAAGGGTCAGATCTTTTTCTCGGACTGGAACAGTGGGCTGTGGTCCATCGAACTCGAGGCCGAAGACCCCCTGACCATGTAGTGACCGAGGGGGAAGCGGGGATCTCGGGCTCGAGGGTGCCCGGGGCGAGTCCGGCTGATCCCGTCCCGGAGGGTCGCTCCGTCGCGACGCCTGGTCCTTTTTCGGCTGGTTCCAGAGCCGCCGGAGATCTTCCTCGGGGATCCTGTTGACCAGGTTCCAACTCACCCCCACGTACCCGGCCACTTCAGACATCGTCATCGAGCGGAGGTGATCGAGGACGTAGGGGGCGAACCGGCGCAGCCGCGCTCCCTTCCGGGCTAGTCGTACTCCCAAGCATCCCCCCCACATCCCGCTGCCCTCTTCCGCACTCGCACGCTGCCGTGCGTCTTGTCGCTTGAAGTGTTGCATCCGCTCAACACGCCCCCGAAGGGCGGAGGTACACGTGCGTTCAAACCTTTCGAGGGCTTCCGACCCGGACCTCCGAACGGGAGGGGCCGAGGCCGGCGGGAAGCTACGGGACGGGGAGCTTGCCCGGTTCCTCGGCTACTCCATTGAGGAGTTGATGGGTGTCCGCCTCATGGACCGGGTGCATCCGGAAGACCGTAGCCTGGCCGAGGCCCGGGCCCGCGGATTCGCGAAGGACTCTGCCGAAGTCGGGCTCGAACTCCGAGTGGAGAGCGCCGACGGGGAGTGGGTTCCCATGAGGTGGTCTCTAGCCCAGGGCCCTGATGGTCGAGTTTATGGCGTGGGGCGGGACATCATGAGAGAGTTCCGCCACCGGGAGGCTCAACTGAGCCAGCAGATGGCGGAGCTCCGCCTCGCTACAGCCATGGAACTCCACGACGGGATCCTCCAGATCCTGACCGGAGCCGCCTTCCAGATCGCCGCGGCCCAGCGGGTGGTGCGCCAGGATCCGGCACGGGCGGAGGAGGTGCT
>SKSR01000064.1 GCA_007122885.1 Gemmatimonadota bacterium | reverse complement strand
CGGTGGCCGGCCTTCTGGCGCGTGGAAAAGCGAGTCTTTCCGATTCGGTGGACACGGAGGACGGACGGTGGCGGGTGGAGGGCCGGACCATCAACGATGTCCATCCAGTAGGGAAAGTGACGTTGGAGGAGGCGCTCAGGGTTTCTTCCAACGTGGGGGTGGCCAAGGCGGCACAGGCCTTGGACCACGCCGCGCAATACGAGATCCTCCGGGATTTCGGTTTCGGGGTGCCGACCGGGGTCTCTCTTCCTGGGGAGGCTTCCGGGCTTCTCCGCCGGCCTCGGGACTGGTCCCGCCAGTCCGCGGCCAGCCTGGCCATGGGCTACGAGATCAATGTGACCCCCCTTCAAATGGCCATGGCGTACGGGGCACTGGCCAACGGGGGGATGCTTCTCGAGCCCAGGATCGTTCGGGAGGTGGATGATGCGCAGGGGGGAGCAGCCGCGCGGACGGAGCGCCGCGTGGTGCGTCAGGTCATTCCCGACTCGGTGGCACGGGAGGTTAGCCGGGTGCTGGCCGGCGCTGTCGAGGACGGCACCGGAACCCGTGCCCGACTGGCAACCTTCGCCGTAGCGGGAAAGACCGGTACGAGCCGCGCCTATGGGACGGGGGGCGGCTATGAAGAAGGCGGCTACTACGCCTCCTTCGTTGGCTACTTTCCGGCCGACGACCCCCAGCTCCTCGTCTTCGTGAAGGTGGACCGGCCCCGGGGCGAGTACTATGGAGGTGCGGCGGCGGCTCCGGTGACACGGGCCACCATGGAGGCGGTGCTGGCGGCCCGCCATCCACCCATCGATCGGGTGGCACTGGCTCGTTTGACCCGCCCGGCGGCCACGCCGCCCGTGCCGGTTCTCGAGTCCCCGGACGAGATTGGCTCCGGCGGGGTCACTTTGGCCCGGAGCACCAGTGAGGCGCCAGCGCCTTCGCCCACGCCGGCGAGCGGTCTGACGGCCGACGAGGCGGCTCCCGTACCGGAAGTGGGCGGGCTCGCCCCCCGGACGGCCATCCGGAGGCTCCACGCCCACGGATTCCGGGTCCGGTGGGAGGGCGGTGACGCCTGCTGCTCCCCGGCGACCCGGCTGGTGACGACTCCGGAGCCCGGCACCTTTCTGGTTCCAGGCGATACGGTCCTGCTGCGCCCGGGCGGGGACGGGGATTCCCGTGGATCGGGGAGCGGGTCCGGCCCGGACCCCGGTGGTGTGTCGGGAGAGGCCGGCGATGAGTGATCGCTCCCTCACCCTTCGGGACGTCTCCCGGGTCCTCCGGGCCTCCGAGCTCCTGTTGACGGAGGAGGCCCCGGAGGATCTGGTCGTTCGGGGAATCCACCACGACTCTCGGCGAGTGGGTCCCGGCGATCTCTTTCTGGCATGGATGGGAACGGACGACGACGGACACCGCTACCTGGACGATGCACGGGCCCGGGGAGCCGCCGCGTTCGTGCTCGAGCGGGTCTCCGGGGATCCCGGGCTTCCCTGGCTCCAGGTCCGGGACGGCCGGTTCGCGGCAGCGGTGGTGGCGGACGCCTTCTACGGAACCCCGTGGAAGGCGCTTCTCCTGGTGGGAGTCACGGGAACGAACGGGAAGACGACCACAGCTCTCCTCGCTCGCCACCTCCTGGGTGAGATCGAGCCGGCTGCGGCTCTGGGAACCCTGGGTGTGGTGGGGCCCGACGGAGAGGTTCGGCCGGATACGGAGGGGCTCACCAGCCCGGGTCCGGTCGAGTTTTCCTCCCGGCTCCGGGAGCTGGCTGACGAGGGAATCCGTTCCGTCTCGGTGGAAGTGTCCTCCCACGCCCTGGAGCAGAAACGTATGGACGGGGCCCGCTTCCAGGTCGCCGTCTTCACCAACTTCTCGCAGGACCACCTGGACTACCACGACTCGGAGGAGCGCTATTTTGCCGCCAAGGCCCGCCTCGTGGAGTTGGTGGGTCCCGGAGGGACCGTGGTTCTCAACGGTCATGATCCGGCATGGGACCGCCTTCCCTCCTCCGGAGCGGATCGGATCGTCTTCGGGATCCGAGACGGTGAGGGGCCCGGAGCGGGCGAGGGTTCCGGAGCGACGGTGGATCGACTTTGGGCCTCCGAACTCGACTTGGGACCGGACGGGTCCACATTCCGCCTCGAGTGGGCGGGGGGGGAGGAGGAAGTAAGCTTCCCTCTCCTGGGCCGTTTCAACGTGGAAAACGCGTTGGGAGCCGCTGGGGCGGCCCTGGCTTCCGGGCGCTCTCTGGCGGAGGTGGCCCGGGGTTTGGGTTCCTCGCCTCAGCTCCCGGGGCGGTTGGAGTTGGTGGTTCGACGGGAGTTCGCCGTCGTGATCGATTTCGCCCACAGCCCGGAAGCTCTTCGAGGGGTTCTGGAAACCCTTCGACCTCTCTTTCCGGGTCGCCTCATCGTGGTTTTCGGGGCCGGTGGAGATCGGGATCGGACCAAGCGGGCACCCATGGGGCGCGTGGTAGGAGAAGGGGCCGACCTTCCGGTAGTGACCTCGGACAACCCGAGGACCGAGGATCCGGACCGGATCGTGGACGACATCGTGGAGGGGCTGGAGGGAAGAGAGCACGTGCGAATCCCCGACCGGCGGGAGGCCATCGCCTATGCGTTGGAGGAGGCCCGGCCGGGGGACGTGGTTCTGCTGGCGGGGAAGGGACACGAGCGCTACCAGGTGGTGGGGCGGGAGGAGTGGCCGTTCGACGAACGGGTCGTGGTCCGGGAGTTCTTGGAAGCGGGGGAAGACGTATGAGGCCCCGCTTCGAATGGACCGAGGAGGAGGTCCGGCGGGCGCTGGACCTGGGATCGGCGGACGGATCGGGGTACCGGTTTTCCCAGGTGAGCACCGATTCCCGGTCCCTGGGGAGGGGTGCCCTCTTCGTGGCGCTCCGGGGGCCTCGCTTCGATGGACACCGCTTCGTGCAGGATGCCGTGGAACGGGGCGCGGGCGGGGTCGTGGTAGAGGAAGGGACGGATGTGAGTGCTGGAGAGGCGCCCACCTTTCGGGTCCCCGATACCTTGGTGGCCCTGGGACGCCTGGCTCGGCACCGCCGCCGCCGAGCCGGTTGGACGGTGGTGGGTGTGACGGGCAGTGTGGGGAAGACCACCGCCAAGGAGCTCCTTGGCGGAGCCCTGGCCACCCGGTTCCAGGTCCATGCCACGGAGGGCAACCGGAACAACCGCGTGGGTCTTCCGTTGACGCTCCTGGAAGCTCCCCTGGACTGCGATCTGGTGGTGGCGGAGATGGGGACGAACGCCCCGGGGGAGATCGAGCTCCTGGTGGAGGTGGCCGAACCGGAAGTCGGCGTGCTCACCACCGTCGGTGAGGCCCATATGGAGGGGCTGCGCTCCCTGGATGGAGTCTTCCGGGAGAAGTTGGCACTTCTGGCCGGACTCCCGCCGGAGGGCTGGGCCGTGGTGGGTGACGACCCTACCGACCTTCCAGAGCGCGCGCGGGCCGTCCTTCCTCGGGTTGCGGTAGCCGGGATTTCCGAGCGGGCCGATCCGGAGTACCGGGCCCGGGACGTGGTTGTGGAGGGAGACGGGACCTGCCGCTTCCAGTGGAAAGACCTCCGGGTGCGGATGCAGGTGCCCGGTTGGGCCGGAGTGAAAAACGCCGCGTTGGCGCTGGCCACGGCGGACCGGCTCGGTGTGGAGGCGAGGGATGCGGTGGCTGCCGTGGAAGGGGTGGAGGCTCCCGCCCTCCGGGGGGAGCGGCGCTCGATCGGAGGGCTCACCGTCCTCCTGGACTGCTACAACGCCAACCCCCCATCCGTGCGAGCAGCCCTGACACTCCTGGCACATCTTCCGAACGCGGACGGACGGGTGGCGGTCCTGGGAAGCATGTTGGAGCTGGGAGAAGGGGCTGCGGAATGGCACAGGGTGATCCTCCAAGAGGCACTCCGGCTTCCCTTCACCCTCGTCGTTCTGGTGGGGGACGAGTTCCGGGCGGCCTGGGAGGATATGGAGGACGAGGTGGCGGTGGGCGCGGGTCCGGAGGTCGTGGCCGTCTCCGGAGCCCGGGACGCGCTTCCGGTTCTCCGGAGGGGTTTGAAAGGCGGTGAGGCGGTTCTCCTGAAGGGCTCACGCGGTATGGCCCTGGAGGAGCTCGTGCCCCTCCTGGAAGCCGAATACGGGGCCGCCGTCCCCCCTCGTTCCGCCGGGGAGGAGTGACCGTGTTCTACCACTTCCTGCCCCCGCTCGTCGACCTCCACATCGTATTCAACCTCTTCAGCTTCATCACCTTTCGGGCGGTGGGCGCAGGAGCCACGGCCCTGATTCTGGCGTTCGTCCTGGGCCCCCCCACCATCCGTTGGCTCCGCCGGCTCCGGGTCGGGGAGGTGGTTCGCAGCGAGGGGCCGGAAACGCATCTCCGCAAAGCCGGGACGCCCACCATGGGCGGGACCCTCATCGTCATATCCGCCGCCGTCTCGACGCTTCTCTGGGCGGAGCTTACCAACTGGTTCACCGCCCTGGCCCTCCTGGCCCTCCTCTGGATGGGCGCCATCGGCTTCATGGACGACTATCTGCAGGTGGTGAAAGGTCGTTCGAAGGGCCTTGTGGCCCGATACAAGATGGTTGGACAGCTGACCTTCGGGCTCGCACTGGGGACGTTTCTGGTCCTGCACCCCATCTCTCCGGTTCCCCCGAACTGGACCATGGTCCCCTTCTTCGACGCCTGGTACGCCCACTTCTGGATCCCCGCCTACGTGGTTTTCGTGGCCCTGGTCATCTCGGGGAGCTCCAACGCGGTGAACCTGACCGATGGCCTGGACGGCCTGGCGGCGGGGCTCGCCGCCATCGCTCTGGCCACGATCGGCGTCTTCGCCTACCTGGTAGGCCGAGTGGACACCTCCGCCTATCTGGGTCTGTTCTACCTGCCCGGCTCGGGCGAGCTCTCCGTCTTCGCAGCGGCCTTGGCCGGGGCCGCCGTGGGTTTCCTGTGGTTCAACGCTCCGCCCGCCGATGTCTTCATGGGGGACACGGGCTCCCTGGCGTTGGGGGGCGCCTTGGGGGTCCTGGCGATTCTTCTGAAGGCCGAGTTCCTTCTGGTCATCGTGGGGGGAGTGTTCGTCATGGAAGCGCTCTCGGTCATCGTGCAGACGACCCACTTCAAGTGGACGAAACGCCGCTACGGGGAGGGACGGCGAGTCTTCCTCATGGCGCCGGTCCACCACCACTTCGAGAAGTTGGGGTGGCCGGAAACGAAGGTCGTCATCCGTTTCTGGATTCTCGGCATCCTCTGCGCTATGGCCGCCTTCAGCACGCTCAAGATCCGGTGACGGGGACGGATTCGGATGGAAGGGACCGTGGCCGTCGTCGGTTTGGGGGCGAGCGGAGAGGCCGCCGCCCGACTCGCGCTTGAAAAGGGAGATTCGGTCTATGTCTCGGATTTGCGTACTGACGCCTCGATTGCAGCACGTGCCGAGTGGCTCCGATCCCTGGGAGCCGTCGTCGAGCTGGGCCACCACGATTCAGCCCGAATCGCGTCGGCGGATCTCGTGGTGGTTTCTCCAGGAATCCCCCCGACGGCTCCGGTGCTTCAGGACCTCGCCGGAGACGGAGTCCGCTGGATCTCCGAGCCCGAGTTCGCCTTTCGGTTCTTCAAGGGTCCACTGATCGCGGTGACAGGCACGAATGGGAAGACGACCACGGCGGCCCTCACGGCCCACCTCCTCGCCCGCTCCGGCATCGACGCGGCGCTTGGCGGGAACGTGGGGGCAGGGCTGGCTCCTCCGGCTTCCGAGTTGGCCCTTCGGGAGTCGGCCCCGGACTGGTACGTCCTGGAGATGAGCTCCTTTCAGCTCGCGGGGACGGATCGGTTCCGGCCCGAGATCGGAGTCGTCACCACTCTCTCGCCGGACCACCTGGATCGCTACGACTCGCTGGAAGAGTACTACCGGGACAAGGCCCGGCTCTTCCAGAACGCTACGCCCGAGTCCCGTTGGGTCCTGAACGGAGACGGAAAGGAGGTCCGTGAGCTCCCGGGGGAGGCGCCAGGAATCCGATACTATTTCTCGCTGGAGGCGCAGGCAGGGGAGGCCAGCGGAGAGGCGGACCGCACCTCCGGGGGCTGGCTCGACGGAAAAGAGCTCGTCCTGGAAGGAATGGATCCCGGGACCGGTGGGAAGGAGGTCCTCCTGTCGGTGGACCGCCTTTCTCTTCTGGGACGCCACAACGTGGCCAACTGCCTGGCCGCCGCGGTGACGGCCCGCCTGGCGGGGGCCACCTTGGAGGGGATCCGCACCGGGCTCTCGGACTTTCCCCCGCTGCCGCACCGGATGGAACCGGTGGGGGAATGGGAGGGCGTTCTTTGGGTGAACGACTCCAAGGCGACGAATGTGGAGGCGGCCCGTAGCGCCCTGGACAGCCTGGACCGGCCGGTCGTTCTCCTGCTAGGAGGGAAGGACAAGGGGGAGGACTTCTCCGCCCTGGCCGAGTCGATTCGGGCCCGGGCCAGGCATGTTCTCCTGTTCGGGGAGGCGCGGCATCGACTGGAGAAGGCCCTGGGGCCCGCTGTTTCCGCCCGTCTGATCGACGGGTCCTTCCAGGACGTGATCAGCGAGGCGAGGAGGAGCGCCCGACCGGGCGATGTGGTCCTTCTGGCCCCGGCGTGCTCCAGCTTCGACATGTTTCGAGACTATGAGGACCGGGGCCGACGCTTCGCGGCACTGGCCCGGGGTGACGGATGACTCCTCGGGTCTCCGATGCTGTTCCCGGACGGATCCCCGCCCCGCCCGAGACGGGGCTGGGGCGGGGTTGGGAGCCTGCGACGCTCGTCACGGCCGTCCTCCTTCTTCTGGCCTTCGGTCTCGTGAACCTCTATAGCGCCAGCAGCTTCCTGGCCCAGCGACAAGACCTTCCGGATTACTTCTATGTGGTCCGGCAAACTGCAGGGGCCGCCCTGGCGCTGGTGGTGCTGGTGCTCTGCGCCCGGATTCCGTACAACTGGTGGGCGCACCTGGCTTGGCCGCTACTCTTCGTCACATGGGCGTTTCTTCTGGTCCTCGTTCTCCCCTGGACCCATGGGGTTGCTCCGGAGGTCAACGGGGCGCGGAGGTGGCTGCATCTGGGCGGTGGGGTGGTGTTCCAACCGTCGGAGCTGGCCAAGCTTGCCGTGGTGGTGTGGACCGCCGCCCTGGCGGTGAAGAAACAGGGGCAGTTTCGGAGCCTGAGTCGAGGACTCCTTCCATTCCTCCTGGTGTGGGCCGCGGTCATCGTACCGATCCTTCTACAGCCTGACCTTTCTACCGCCTTCATCGTGGCCGGCCTGGGGGCGGTGGTGGTCTTTGCTGGAGGGGGCCGGCTGGGTCACTTCGTCTTCCTGGGGGCATTGAGCGTTCCCCTTCTGGCCCGTGAGCTGGGTTTCGGGTTCCGGGTGGATCGGATACTCGCGTTCCGGGACCTGGAGGCGCACGCCTCCGGAGCCGGCTACCAGGTGCACCAGTCCCTCGTGGCTCTGGGTTCGGGAGGGGTGACCGGAGTCGGTTTCGGTGAGGGGCGGCAGAAATTCGGATTCCTCCCCGAACCCCACAACGACTTCATCTTCTCGATGATCGGGGAGGAGTGGGGCCTGCTGGGCGTGATCCTCCTGGTGGTTCTGTATCTGACCATCATTCTGGTCGGGTTCCGGATCGCAGCCGGAGCGCGGCATCGGTTCGGGCAGTTGTTGGCCGTGGGATTGGCCAGCTTCATCGCGATGCAGGCGTGGCTCCACATGATGGTGGGCCTGGGGCTGGTGCCTCCCACCGGCGTTTCTCTTCCCTTCGTCTCCTACGGGCGCTCCAACCTCCTCGTAACGGCGGCGTCCGTGGGGATCCTCGTGTCGGTGGCACAGGCACCGTCCAGGAATGCGGCGGGGCTGGAGGCGACGGGAAGATGAGCCGGGAGCGCCAGATCGTGGTGGTGTTCTCCGGAGGGGGGACGGGTGGGCATCTGTACCCGGCTCTGACCCTGGCCGACGCCCTCTCCTCCCTCCGCTCCGACGTCCGGCCCTTCTTCGTCGGAGCTCGCCGCGGCGTGGAAGCCCGGGTGCTTCCGGAAAGGGGGGTCGAGCACGAGCTGCTCCCGGTCCAAGGTCTCAAGCGGGGTCGGTTGGTGGACAACTTGTCGGTGCTCCGAAAGCTCACGACCTCCCTCGGCGAGCTCGTGGCGATCTTTCGGGAGCTCCGCCCTGAGCTGGTGGTGGTCACCGGGGGCTATGCGGCCGCTCCGGCGGGGCTCGTGGCGGCGATGATGAGAATCCCGCTCGTCGTTCAGGAGCAGAACGCGGTGCCGGGACTCACGTCTCGGCTTCTCAGCCTGTGGGCCCGGGAAGTTCACCTGGCCTTTCCGGAGGCCCGTGCACACCTCCCCTGGCCGGCCCGACGAGAGGCCAGGGTCTCGGGCAACCCGGTACGCCCGCCCACCGACCTCCCTCGGCGCGAGGCGGTGGAGCGATTCGGTCTGGACTCGGACGGCTTCGTGGTGCTGGTCCTGGGTGGAAGCCAGGGATCCCTGGCACTGAACCGGGCGCTCCTTCAGATCGTGGAGGGGGTCGTCGAAGGGCGCCTCCCACGGCCCGGACACGCCCAGCTTCTCTGGGCTACGGGGCCGGATCACGAGGACGATGTTCGGGAACGCTTGGCCGCCTTGGGGGAGCCCCGCTGGGTACGGGCCATCGGCTACATCCGGGAGATCCCGGATGCCCTCGCTGCGGCCGATCTCG
>SKSR01000132.1 GCA_007122885.1 Gemmatimonadota bacterium | reverse complement strand
TGGCTGCGGGCCAAGTGCCCGAGCTCGATGCCTTCCAGGTGCTCGAAGAGCTCGATCCCGGAAAGACGCCGGTGATCGTCTTCGTCATCGCGTTCAGCGCCTTCGCCGATCACGACCCCGAGGTCCTCATCCGGGAGGATGCCGACAGCCGACCGCTGGCCCTTGATGCCTTCGCCGTGGAAGAGCGCTCGAAGGCCTTCGTCCAATCAGCCCGCTTGACCCAGTGCCTGATCGTTCCCTCTGAGGGCTCAAACTCCCGGGTCAACTCCACCCACCAGGAGTGCGGGGAGGAAAAGATTGACCATCTCCTCATCAAGCATGGTCACGGGCAAATCTTTCTCCGGAGGGTACCATGTGTAGACTCGGTCCATCATCGCGAACAGGGCATATGCAGCCGTACGAAGACGGGGGCCCTCGTCGGGTCGGAGTTCGGCCAGAACCTCCGTGGCCACGCGACCGTAGCGGCGCTTCACTTCAAGCACTGGATCCGGTCCCCATGCTCTCCCGCCAGCACATTGATCTCATGGGTAGGGATCTTCATCGCCGAGCTTTCCCGGGCGAAGGAATGCAGGTGGTTCTGCACCAGCAGCCGAAGTCGGGACCTGGGATCGGAGATCGTGTTCATACCCTCTCCCAACTGCTTGAGAAGGGCCTGCAGGCATCGCCCCTGGATCAGAAAGCGGATCTCTTCCTTACTCCTCACATAGCAGTACAGCCCCGACAGATTCATCCCGGCGGCAGCCGCAATGTCCCGGATGCTCGCTCCATGGAATCCACTCTCGGCGAACACAACGGCCGTGGCCTCCACGATCTCCAGAAGTTCCTCATGGTAGGCTGGACGGTCATCCACGTTGATGAGGTATCGTCAAGAGTTGTGGATTGGGATGATCAAGCGGCGATCCTCTCCGCGTCTTCTTGGTCCTCTCGCCCCGGTTGCTCCCCGTCGATGAACGTGGCCCCGGTACGGACGAGCGGGAGCAGCTCGGAGCGCTGCACTGATCGCAGCATGAAGGGGGGAAGATCCGGTACGAATCACCTCCAGGCCGGAATGAACCCGCACGCTGTACGCGACCTTCGAGCCGGGCGATCATGCCATTCAAGGAGGGGTCGCTCCCACCGATCACACATCTCCCATGCCTCGACCACACCCCTCACCCCACTCTGATCATCTTTGTCCTGGTCGATGGCGAGGAACGCGCGTTGAGCCTTTGGTTCGCTGGCTCCGGTCCATACCGGCCCCCCGGAAGGCACACGCCTCCGCGGAAGGAACCCTTCCCTCAGGGCCAGTGGCTTCAGAACCGGTAGCTGTAGTTCACCTTCACGGCTCCTCCCCGGGAGAGGGTCACGAATTCCCGGTCCAGGAGGCGAGCCACCTCGTTCCGCCAGTTGTGGGTCCAGACCAGGAAGACGTCGCTTCCGGGACGGACGATCCACCGAGCCCGGGCGAAGAGCCCCACCACCCGGGAGACATCGTCGTATTGGATGTTCCCGGTGAAGGAGGTGAGGGGGCTCAGGTTCCATGAGCCCGAGAGCCGGACCAGGTTCGTGTCGAAGGCGCCCTGCTCCAACCGCACCTCGTTCCGCTGGTAGTCGGTGGATATGGAGACGCCCCGCCGGGGGCGCACCGTCCCCCGGAGATCGAACTGGGTCCGCTCCCCGTCCCAGAAATCGGAGCGCCCCAGGTCCACCGAGCCGGAGAGCGTCCGGCGGCCCGCGGTCTGTCCTCCGACCCCCCATCCCCAGGAGTAGTAGTCTCCCTCCGGGATGACCACCGAATCCTCCCCGCTCTCGTAAATGGTGAAGGTCCGCTCCAGGCGCTCGAATTCCCGCTCCACCTGGAAGCCGAACCGGTCCCCGCTCTCGAAGTTCACCTGGAGGGGCTGGACGCGGAACAGCCGGGTGAGGAGGCGGTTGTCCCAGTCGGTAAGGTACTCGAAGTAGAACTGGTGCTCCATCTGACGGACGGAGGCGATCCACTGGGGGCGGGGGGCGATGGTGAGGGTGGGCTGGTGCCTCCGGAACCCACGACGCGGTGCGAATCCCACCGCTGGATCCCATCCCCTCCCGAAGTCCCGGTACGAGGAGTGGAGTCGGATCAGGTCGTTGGGAAAGCTCCACCGATACCCACGAGACCGATGGTCCGGGGACAGGAACCCCACCTCGCCCGTGGGGTCGGTGTGGAAGATCATGAAGCCCTCGATCTGAGCGTTGAAGCGCCCCAGGGCCTGGGAGGTGAAGAGGTTGAAATCCCCCCCCACGGTGTGTCGACCCGGGAGCCCCTCGGACCGGGGCCCCTCCACGGGATCGAAGGCCGTGCTCCGGCGGGTGTACACCGCGCCCACATGGGACTGCTGGAAGAGGCTCCTACGCACCCGCCCCACTGTGAAGTCCTCGGTCGGCCAGAGGCCATCGATCCCCCCCAGCTCCAGCGGGGCCTCGCCGGTGCGGATCTGGTAGAAGCCCAGCTCGTACCGACCGGCATTTCCCCCCAGCCGGGCCCCATAGCGGATGGGCACCTCCTGCCCCTGCACCAATCCGATCCGGCGGCTGAAGAACGGATTGGCCCAGTTGAAGGAGTGGACGCCGGACCCCTCCAGGAAAAACCCCCGCTGTTCCGGGAACTGGAGGGGGAACCGGGTGAGGTTCACCCGGCGCTGATCCACCTCCACTTCGGCGAAGTCGGTGTTCACCGTGACCCCAGCCCGGAGGGAGGGGGTGATGGAGTAGGAGAGGTCCATCCCCACCTTGGCTTCGGTGTCCCACCCCGTCCCCAGGGCCGGCGACTGGTTTCCGTGGGCAACCACGTAGGGCCTCACCTCCACACCCACGCCCTGGTTGATTCCCTCGAGCCCGCGAAGCTCCCCGGCGCTCACCGGGCGGAAGAGGCTCTCGTTGCGTCTCCACCCGCTCCAGAGGATCTCCTCGCTCTTCCGCCGGATGGTGCGCTGGAAGTTGATCCCCCAGGTGTCCCCCTGGGAATCGAAGTTCAGGGTGGAGAAGGGGATCCGAATCTCCGCCGACCAACCGTTCGGGAGGATCTGCGTCCGGACCTCCCAGATGCCGTCCCAACGCTTGTTGAGACCACCTCCTCCGCCGCCGATAAGCCCGTCCCCCATGAGCCCCGCCGGGTTGATCTCGAAGAAGTACCCCGTCCGGCCATCCTGGAAGGTGTCCAGGATCCACATGAAGCGGTCGTCGGTCCCCAGGCCAGCGTTCCGTTCCAGCTGGTGGGCCAGGATCCCCGAGGGATCGGAGTCGTAGAACATGGCTCCGATGTAGAGGGCGTGGGAATCGAAGAGGAGCCGAATCTCCGTCGGCTCCGAGGGCAGTCCGCCCTCTACCGGATCCTGCTGGCGGAAGTCGGTGAGGGGCTCGGCCAGGCTCCACACCTCCTCGTTCAGGTGTCCGTCGATGCGGACGTCCGTTCCGTCGGGGATCCGGGTGGCCTCCACGGAAGGGCGAGCCTCCACTCCGTTCTCCTGGGCCCCGGCGGCCTCCGGGGCGGTGAACGCTACCGTGGGGGCAAGGGCGAGCGCCAGCCCGGCCAGGGCCGCCCGGCACCGCACCGTGGGTCGGCAGGCCGGGGGGGGAGCCCCCGAAGGGAGTGCGGTCGGAGGAGAGAGCGGCGCGGGGACCGACTCCATGACCTTTCGGCGGTCCTTGCTCGCCGGGGAGAGCGAGCCTTCCGGTGCGTGGCGAAGAGCTTTACGCCGCACGTTTCCAAGCCCCACCCGACCACCCCCTGGACGAGGGCGAATCCACCGGGACAAACTGAAGCCTTCTGACGAGAATACCATGTCCAGCAGACCGGCCAGGAAGCAACGCATCGAGAGGTCTCCAATGCAAGCAGGGTTCAGAACGGGGCCGCGGGATCGATTTGGCATAACCAGCTTCACTGCGCGGACAGGGTGAGGATCACGACGTAGCCAGCGATGCCCAGGAGGTACGGGTGAAGGAGGGCCGCGGCAAAAGCCTTCCCACGAGCTCGCGCCGATGACGGCGGCCTCGTCGACGGCGGGCGGCCGCTCCTCATCGTCCTCATCAGTGTCCGCCTCGACGGCAGCCGCCCTCGCCACTTTCCGCTCCGGCTGGAGGTACGCCACCACCCAGGCCGCCACCACACCGAGCCCGAGGAAGGCCACGGCCACCAGGAGCAAGCTGGAGGAGCCGAGCAGCTCGGCCAGCCGAGAAGCGAGCCAGGGCCCCAAGATGGCGCCGATGGTGCCGCCCAGCGCCAGGAGCCCGAAGAGCGGGTTGGCCAGGAGGGTGACCACGGCGGTCCCGATGAAGAGCCAGCAAATGGCGTCCATCCCCCCTGCATCCCTTAGCGCGTCGCGCGCGGGGTCAGGCTCGCTCCAGATCGGCCCGGGCGAAGCCGTCGCCAACGAAGAGGAGGGGCGGTCATGGATCCGTCGCTGCTCCGAGAAAAAGGAGTCGTTCAGGGAAACGCGGGTTCCGACATTCGCCCGGCCAGTGACACCAGTGACAGATATATACCCCCAGGGACAGCCCGCAGCCACGAACGAGGAACGAACAGCTTCCAGCAGGAATGAACACCTCCTCCAGCGGAATCAGCGATCCACGTCACGGTCTCTCTAGGAGTTGCCCCAATCAGTCGAGAAGCGAAAACTCGATCCTCGCTACTTCAGACGGGTCGGGGGTGGAGAAAGCTCACTGTGTATGAGGTAGGTTCCTCTTCGGCGAGCCGGGCAGGAACGTGTTCATGGTGAAGGCAACGTACTGGCTCGGGAGCTGAGGGGCGTGCCGCGCCGAGCCACGATTTCCCCGGACCCCAGACGCGTCGAGCCGGCGGTGGTGGGTGCAAAGATCGTGTCCGACCCAGACGAGCACACGCCCCACGAGCGGGCAGTGCAGCTCAACCCGCGGCTGATACACCTCCGAGGTCACCGCGACCCTTTGTCGCAACTCCTTGCCCGGCCTGATGAACACGAGTTCGTTCTTGAGGTGTCCGATGACGAGGTCGAAGGCTGGCAGTACAGAAGGCAGGGTAGCGACGGAATCCGGTCATCTGCAGGTCATCCCCCACATCGAGACAACTTCACGGGACAGCGCACTACAGGACTGGGCCCTGACATCACCGGTGCTGCCCTGACACCGGCGGAGGAACAGGAAGGTCGTGTCGAAGATGGAGACGATAGCGGCAGGCAACGAACGCACCGCCGAAGCCGGGGCGGGCAGTGGGGCACGCGTCGGCCTGGGGGAGTGCTGCGGATCAAATGCGGCGTGTCGGCATCACTCCCCCAACAACGTCTCCTCGATGGCCTTCCTGTAGGTGCTCCCGGAGTCAAGCTCCGTCCCATCGGCCAGGACGAAGTGGTAGTTCCCTCGGAACCAACGGTGCATCTCGCGAATCCGGTCGATCCGGACAGTGCTGGAACGGTGGATGCGGATGAACTCCGCCGGATCCAGCCGCTCGGTGAGGGCTGTGAGCCCTTCCCGCACCACGTACGTTTTCTCCCGCGCGTGCACCAGCGAGTGCTTTCCCTTCGCCTCGATCCAGTCGATCCGCTCGGTGGGTAGGAAAATGCGGTGGTCGCCGACCTCCACCGCCAACCGCGTGGGGTAGCGGCGGTGGGTGCGGAGTTCTTCCAAAAGGTGGAGGATCCGGCGCTCCTCCCCCTCGTCCGGCTGCCGCAGGCGGCTCACTAGGCGAGCAAGCGTGTTCTCGAGGCGCTCCTCATCGAAGGGCTTGAGCAGGTAGTCGGTGGCCACGACCTCGAAAGCCCGGATCGCATAGTGGTCGTAGGCGGTCACGAACACCACCGCGGGCATGCTCGCCGCGCCGACGGCCTCGATCACCCCGAACCCGTCCCCGCCGGGCATCTCCACGTCGAGGAAGACGACATCGGGAGCGTGCTCGCGGATGGCACGGATCGCTTCCGATGCATCGCGGCACTCTGCAACCACGTGGATCCCCCCGCCGCCTTCTACCGTCGCGAGCATGGAACGCAGGAGATCGCGGGCAACCGGCTCGTCGTCGACGATGATCGCCGTAAGTTCAGCGAGCATGGGACATCGGGTGCAGATGGATATTGGTTTGGGCGTGAGCCGGGAGCGCCACCTCGATCCGAATCCCTCCATCGGGCCCAGGAACCACTTCCACAGTGGCGTCCGCACCGTAGGCGGCTCGGAGCCGGATGAGGGCGTCCGCAATGCCTCCTCCGGTCGCCACAGGAGGCCTTTCCGTGCGTTCCAGGCCGCAAAGCTCCAGGAAAAGTCGGAGGCCACCCGCCCCCTGGGCCTCCGTCGCCGAAACGGCAAACCGGATCGGCCTGCCGTCCCCATCCTCCACACTGCGGAGCACCTCGTCCAGCAGCGACATCAAGACAAGCGGAGGGACGGGCCAGACCTCGGCGGCACGGGGAATTCGGAGTTCGAGTTTCGGTGTGGCTCGTATGTGCGCGAGACGGATACGCAGGTACCGCAGCAGAAGATGCAGTTCGTCCTTGAGCCGAATCAGCTGCACGCCCTCCCGTCCCAGGGAGACGCGGAGGAGCTCGCTCAAGTCGGCCAGTACCCTGCGCGCGGCGCGCTCATCCACGCCCATCAGGTGGGAGGCGGTGTCCAGCGACTCGAACACCAGCCCGGGGTTGAGCCGCGCCTTGCGCTCGGCCGCTTCGGTCGCCACGAGCTCAGCTTGCATGGCTACCGCCTTTGCCTCCGCCTTTCGTGCCTGGTCCAGGTTCCAAAGTGCCTCGAAGACGGTGACGACCACGGCATGAACAGTCAGGATGATCAGGGCCCCCCTCACCATTGTGCCAGACACGGCCTCCACCCACGTCGCATCGGCGGGCGGGAAAGGGAGCAACGGCTCTGACGTATCGCGCGGAAGAAAGTGCCAACTGCCCACCAACGTTGCACCTTCGGAGGGGAAAAGGAGCGCCACGAGCGCCGCCCATCCCACCCAGTAGGCGATCCCGAGCAGCACGTATGTCGTAATGCGGAGCGGCGCTGGTAGCGAGACACGCCGCACCTGCCGAACCGCCAGCACCACCAGTGGGCAAAGAAGGGCGGCAATGAGTAAAGTGGCAACGGTAAGTCCCACCTGTGGCCACCCGTCGGCGAACGGCAGGCCCACATTCATCCGCCGAAGGCCGATGACCACCACATACAGCAGGGTCATGGCCATCCAGGCGGCGGCGCCGGTCATCAGCCATTCCCGCGCGGACCAGTGCTGCCCCCGCGCCGGGATGACAGCGTGGCGAAGCATCTTACTCCGCATGGCCGGTCGGCAGGTGGAGGGGACCGGGCACCGGCTGGGGCGCCTCGGCACGGACACTGGGAAAGGAGAGGGCGGCCCGGAACCCACCGCTCGGAAGGGGCGAGAAGCTGGCTATTGCGGCGTCCCCGAAGATCAGCTCGAGCCGCGCCCGGACCCCACCGAGACCCACTTGCTCAATCGGCGGATGCAGCTCACTCGGCTCACCGGTGCCCGTGTCCTCCACCGCCAGGTGCAGCCGGTGGCCCCGGAGGTGGGCTGAGATCCGAACGCACCCTCCCGCAGGTGCCAGAGCGATGCCGTGCTGCACAGCATTCTCCACCAGCGGCTGCAGGAGAAGGGGGGGCGCCAGCACCGACCGGGCCTCGGGTGCCACCTCGGAGCGGACCTCCAGGCGGTCTCCGAAGCGAGCGCGTTGGATCCGCAGGTATCCCTCCACCAACCGCAGTTCATCCTGCAGGGGGACGAGGTCCCGGTCGTCCCTTTCGAGGGCTTGAGCGAGGAGCTCCCGGAGATCCGCCAGCACCCTCCGCGATCCGTCGGGGTCCCGCCCCATCAACCCGGAGGCAACGTGGAGGGTGTTGAAGAGGAAGTGCGGGTTGAGCCTTGCGGAGAGAGCCGAGGTGCGCGCCCGCTCCAGCTCCCGGCGGAGCTCCGCGCCGCGCCGTTCCTGCCGACGGGCGGCCGCTGCGTTCTGGGCCGCAGTGTGGATCCCCGCCATCGCCGCGTAGATCAGCGTGCCGCTGAACGCCATCGCTACTGCCGCCCAGGCAAACCTGGACCCGAAGGGCGTCTCCATACGGGCGGCCCATGGAAGGAGTGTGGCCTGGATGCCGGACCACCCCAGCCAGTAGACGAGACCGATCCCGGCGTACCTCCCCAGTCGCGCCCCCAGTCGGTGTTCCGGGCGAACGAGCCGCTCGAACAGGAGGAAGACCACAACGGATAGGACCGCTCCCGGACCGGCCCACAAGAAGCTCATCCGGAGCACTTCGGGCCAGCTCTCCGTGAGGGGGCGCCCCTGGCTCATTGCCTGAAAGCCGATGTCGGCGAAGCTGATCGCCAGGATCGCCGTCCATCCACATAGGCCGATGAGTAGCCAGCGGCGAGTGTCGTCGCGCAAGCGGGTGAGGGAGTCCAGGGGGAGGTTGGACGGCGCGGGTCGGCGCCGGACGTATACCGCCGCAGGCATCATGGACGCGCTGAAACACGGTACACCGTGTGCCCCGGAAGGTGTCCGGGCAGGAGAATGGGCATTTCAACCTTCCCCTGGAGCCAATGACGGGTGGGGGCCGATCGCCCCAACCAGTAGCTCCCCTTCAGCATCAGTACGTGTCGTCCAGGCTGGCGCAGGAAGTCACCGGCGTCCCGGCTCCACGCGAGGTCACCGAAGGCGGCGCTTGCGGAGCGGTCCTGTTGCCAGACGGCGAAAAGGGTGGAGCCGGGGCGATACTCCCAGCGGAGAACCGCGTTGCCGCGAAGTGAGCGGAAGGTGAAGTCGGGATGGCCCAGGGGGTGGAGCCCGGCCCCCTGCATCTCATTCCCGGTCCCCGCCGGGCAGGCCACCGCCGCGGTCGGATGGATCGCGTAGACTCCCGGGAGGCGGCAGAACATCCCGCGGTCGGATCCGCATACGGCAAACTCCAGCGCTCTCGGGGTGGTGAACTCCTTGAGCCGTGAGTACGATCCTGCGGATGCGTAGGGCTGCGCGAACAGCTCCAGCGAGAGGTTGGGGGTGAAGGTCCAGTTCACTCGCAGGTTGGCGGCAACCGTGGTCTGGTCCAGATCCCCGAAGACGATCCGTCGGCCGAAGGTGGTGGCGGCCCCGGGGTCCTCGAACGCGGTCACGAACTGCCGGTGGTTCACATTGCGGGCGAATGAGGGGCCGAAGTGGACTTCCACGGAGGAGACCGCCCCCCACACAACCACCCAGGACAAGCCCTGGCGGCCGTCGGCGAAGAAGTAATTGTCGCGCTGAACCCCCAATGGATTCACAGCCAAGCCGAAGGCGGATCGCCGGTCGAATCGGCTGTCGACGATCACCATCGCCCAGTCCGAGAAGTTCGACCAGGCGTCCCTCCGGGTGAGCCGCGCGGAGATCACGCGCGGTTCGGTGTCGTGCATCCGCATCCCCACGTCGAGCGCGTCCGGCCCGTACACGACCCGGGCCTCCATCCACTCGCCGGAAACATTGGAACGATAGGGAGGGGCCGAGCACCGCGCCCTCGAACAGGAACGGATGCGTACCAAGGGGAACGAAGGAGTCGATTCCGGGAACGAATGGGGGAGACGCCACATTCCCCAGCGGGGCCACGGCCCTCAAGGAGGCGAGCCCGGATACACTACCGAGGCGACGGCCCAAGGGGGCCGCGCCTCCGGACGGGCCTTCCGGGCGCGGGCTCTTGCGTGCTCCCACGCCGGATCGGGCTCCGGATCGGCTCGGGGAAGGTCGATCCGGAAGGTCGGGCCGCTGCCGGGAACGTTCTCCACATCGAGCTCGCCGTCGCCGTGCTGGACGATGCCATAGGCGATGGCAAGCCGCAGGCCGGTCGGCTCTTCGTCGTTCTTGGTAGTAAAGAAGGACTCGAAGATCTGCCGGAGGGCCTCAGCGTCCACGGGGACTTGCCCCTCGCGTCCCATCCCCTTCGGGAGGATTCCTGCCTAAGACCCGAGCCTACCCTTTGACTTTGTCAGACACTTTCCACAGTGACGAGCATAAGTGCCTATGAAGACATGTTTTATACCATCAGCAGCCGCCGGCCCGAACCCGGCCGTCCCGACTACTCGACCGAAGCTGTCCCCGCCTACGGCCGGATCACCGACCGCCAGGGCGCCATCGCGGTCGGTCACTGCAGAAGCAACCGCATCCCTCGAACCGCCACCCGAACCGCGTTCCGTTCTCCTTCGGCCAGAGCCTCCGGATGGACCGCTTCGCTACGGGTCCGGTCCGCCACGACCCCGGTCACGCATCCGGCCCGGAGCCCCAGGGCCGCACCCATGGTGAGAAGAGTAGCAGCCTCCATCTCGTAGTTGAGGACCCCGAGGCGCCGAAGCTCCTCGGTCCGGCCCTGGAGCCGGTGGAGGAGTCCCCCTCCGTACGAGCCCGACCGCTCCTGTCCGGGGTGGAAGGTATCCGTCGACGCGGTGATCCCAACGTGGTACCGCACCTCCTCGGTCCGGGCGCCGGCCACCAGGGCCTCCACAACCTCGTGGTGGGCCACGGCGGGAAACTCCGGGGGAGCGTACTCGGAGGAGGCGCCGTCGAACCGGACCGCCCCCGTGGTGATGACCACATCGCCCAGAGCCAACTCATCCCGAATCCCCCCGGTGGTTCCCACCCGGAGAAACGTTCTCACCCCCAGGTGGGCGAGCTCCTCGACCGCGATGGAAGTCGAAGGTCCTCCGATCCCGGTGGAGGTCACAAGAACCGGGTGTCCTTCCATGGAGCCCGCGAAGCTTCGGTACTCGCGCTTCGAGGCCACCTCCCGGGCTTCCGCATCGAACGCGCGGGCGATCCCCGGCACGCGGCCCGGATCGCCGGGGAGGAAGGCGAAGCGTGCTCCCCCCGTCGCCTCGGGGGCAAGATCGAGATGATACGCTTTCATGTCGGACGGGCACCTTGCTCGTGTGCAGGGAGGGCCGCGGTCAGCCAGTGATGGGGAGGCGAGCCGGCGTCCGCCGCCACTGCGTTCAGACTCCCGAGATCGAGAGTGGGGAAGCGACCGCACGGCCCAACGCGGCCGGTACACATGCTGCGTGGGTTCCTTCCGCCACACAAGACGACGTCGGTGGGCGGAAGAGATACGTGCAACGGCCGCGAACGGGCGGGCGATTGGGATTCGCGAGCCGGACCGTGTCCTCACCGTGGCTTCGAAGCGGTGGAGAACGACCTCGAGGCATTCCGCGGATCTCGCCCGTCGCCCCCCTTCCCATCTCCGTCCGCTCCTTGCCGTAGGTCCGCAACCCGCCCTAATGTGCCTACCTCGTAGCCGTCCCACCCCATACGGGAAGAAGCCCCGCGATGAGCACCTCCACCATCCTCCATGCAAGGCCCCACGGACCCTCGGGCCACCGAGCCGGCATCGGAGCATTGGTGCTCGTCTTGACGGTGGCCGCCGCCTGCCAGGTGGGAGAAGCCGAGGGCCCGCCGACGAACAGCTCCGCGGTGGGCCCGGAAACAGGAGAGCTCCAGGCTTTTACAGGGGCCCGGATCTTCGACGGCACCGGTTCCCCCTGGATCGAGGACGGGGTCCTCCTGGTGGAGGATGGGATCGTGCGGGCGACAGGACCGGCCCAGGAGGTGGACGTTCCCCCCGAAGCCCAGGTAATCGACCTCGAAGGTCGTTGGCTGATCCCGGGCCTCGTCAACGCCCACGGACATTCCGGCGGAGACCGGGAGGCAGTCCTCCAGCAGCTCGAAACTTACGGGCACTACGGGGTCACTACCGTGGTGAGCCTGGGCGGAGACACGGACGACGGGGTGCAGGTCAGAGACGAACAGTGGAGCCCCGGCCTGGACCGGGCTCGCCTTTTTGTGGCGGGACCGGTGATCAACCCCGGCAGCCCCGAGGAGGCCCGGGAGGATGTGGCCGCCTTGGCGGCTATGGACGTGGATTGGGTGAAGTTCCGGGTCGACGACTTCCTGGGCCAAGCGGAAAAGATGGCTCCGGAGGTCTACGAGACCATCATCCATGAGGCGCGAGAGCGGAACCTTCCCGTGGCCGTGCACATCTATCAGTTGGAGGACGCCAAGGGGGTGGTGGAGGCCGGTGCCGACGTGGTGGCCCACAGCGTTCGGGACGGGCCTGTGGACCAAGAGCTGATCGACCTCCTCGTGGACCGGGAGGTCTGCTACACTCCCACGCTCATGCGGGAGGTGTCCACCTTCGTGTACGCCGAGCGCCCGGAATTCTTCGACGATCCATTCTTCCTGGAACGTGCGGACCCTGAGGTGATCGCCGACCTGGAGGATCCGGAAACGCAGGCCGAATACCGCGAGAGTTCCGGAGCCCAGTTCTGGCGGGAAGCATTGCCGGTGGCCGAGGAGAACATGGTGCGGCTCCATGACGCCGGGGTTCCGGTCGCCATGGGCACCGATACGGGGCCATACGGCCGCTTCCAGGGTTACTTCGAGCACCTGGAGCTCGAGCGAATGGTGAACGCGGGAATGACTCCCGTGGACGTTCTCCTCTCCACCACCGGACAAGCGGCGGCGTGCATGGGCCTGGGCGGGATCGTCGGCACCCTCGAGCCCGGAGCGTGGGCGGACTTTCTGGTTCTGGATGGAGATCCGACCCAGGACATCCTGAATACCCGGGAACTCCACGGCGTTTGGATCGCCGGGAACCAGGTCCGCTGAGGACCGCCGTGGCGTACGGACTGGAACTGCCACGCCGTTCCGCGGTGTTAGGACCGGGAACCCAAGCGCTCGGCGCCGTCCAGGCCGACCTCGCACCTCCTCTCAGGACGGACTCGTAGCCGCCGTTGTACCGCGGCCGGTCCCACGCGACTCCCCCAAACAGGGTCACGTCTTTTTCATGGTCAGTACGTCCTTTCGGTTTCGTTTGGTGCTCCTCTCGGGACTTTTGGCCCTCTGGGCCTGTGACTCGGGCACCGAGCCCGCCCTTGAAGAGCTGATCAAAGAGTCCGGCGACGAGCAGGTGGGAGCTCCGGGGGAGGAGCTCGGCGACCCGCTCGTGGTCCGTGCCGTGAACGGCGAGGGCCAGGGGATTCCCAATGTGGAAATCGTCTGGACCGTAGAGGCGGGGGGCGGCTCGGTGAGTCCCGAGACCTCCGTGACCGACGAGGAGGGGCGAGCCGAAGCCCGTTGGACCCTGGGCACTGACGAGGCAGAGTCCCAACGCTTGTCGGCCAGGGCCGCAGAGCTGTCCCCGGTGGAGTTCAGCGCCCGCTTTCCCACCGGCGACGACTTCTCGCAGGTGGGCAACCTGGTGACCCTGAACACGGAAACCTCCAGCGCCTGCCAGAATCCGGACGAACGCACGGGACGGGTGGAGGCCATCGGGGAGCACGTGATCGTCGTGGCCGATACGGCTAATCCGGAACCCACCTTCTCACGGACGGACTACGAGGAGTTCGCCGCCGCCTACGACTCCCGAGTTCGCCCCCTCACCGACGACCTCTTTGGAGCTCCGGAACCGGTGGGAGGTGAGAGTCGGGTGGTGGCCTTCTTCACCAAGGCGGTGAACGAGCTCACCGAGGCGGATTCCGACCAGGTCGTCCTGGGTTTCTTCTTCGCCCGGGACCTCTTTCCCCGGGAGGGCACCGCTCAGCTCCAAGGATGCCCGGCCAGCAATGAGCTGAACATGTTCTACATGCGGGTCCCGGACGAGGATGGGGAGGTGGGAAGCCAGCAGGACCGGGAGGCCGTCCGTCGCTTCACCGTGTCCACCATGGCCCACGAGCATCAGCACCTGGTGAACGCGAACCGGCGCCTCTTCGTACAGCAGGTCTCAGGCTCCCAACCGTTCGAGGCCCTCTGGCTGAACGAGGGGCTCTCCCACCTCACCGAGGAGATCTTCTTCTTCCAGGAAGCCGGGCTTTCTTCCCGGACGAACATCGGGGGAGACGAGCTGACCGGAGCGGGAGAGGATGCCCTCGACGCGTTCAATGAGATCCAGATCATCAACCTGGTTCGGATCGCCGAGTTCATGCAGGATCCCAGCGAGAGCTCGGTGGTGGACGACGAGGACGGCTCCGCCATGCGGGGAGGGGCGTGGCACTTCCTCAGGTACGCCTTGGACCGGGACGGAGGAAGTGAGCACGCCCGTGTGGACGCCCTGGTCAACACGACCCGCCGGGGCATCAGCAACCTGGAGGCCGTCCTGGGGATCGATGCCCACGATTGGATGGCCGACTGGGCGGTGACCCTCTACACCGACGGCCGGGTGGACGGGGTCTCGGAGGAGTTCACGGACCGGAGCTGGAACCACGCGGACCTCTTCGCCCGGCTTCAGTCGGGGGGAGAGCCCATCTTCGAGGAATTCCCAATCGAGACCCACGAACTCGCCGACGGCGCCGAGGAGTCGGTCACAGTCCGGGGAGGCGGGGCCGTCTACCTCCGTTTCGGAGTGGAGGCGGGAGAGGAAGGTGAGGTCACCGTGAACGGTGGCAACGGGTGCGGGGGAGGGAATGCCCATTCGCTGGCGTCCGTAGGAGATGCCCTCCAGCTCGAAGGAAGCGACGCCGAGGGCGTCTGCCTGGACGGAGGCTCGGAGGGAGCCGAGTACGTGGCCGTGGGCTTCCACGGGGCCGACCCGGACGAAGATCTCTCCCTGACTTTCGAGGCCTCAGGCACCCGGGGGGTGGACGGGCCGCCGCTACCTGCAGTGGCCCAGCCGGCCCCAAGCCCGGTCCACACACCAGCGGCCGGGCATTTCGGCCACGGCCCGGCTCCCCGGGTCGACCACGATCTGCACATGGAGCTCATGCGCCGAGCGGAACGCGAGTTGGGGCCGTTGGTGCGGGGAGGGGGAGGGGCTCTGCGCGGCCCGCCGCCGGCCATGGGCAGCTCGGGGAACTCCCTTCCCGGAGGCTTCACGCTCACGGTGGTGCGGACCCAGTAAACCGAGGCCGGGCTCCGTCGACGGGCGGACCCGCCGGTCAGTAGTCGAGCCACCAGGAGGAGGGGAGGGGGCTCAGGTAGGAGGCGGCTCTTCCGGCCTCGTAGGCATGACAGGAATGGTACCGGAAGGAGCCAGTACTGAGCTGTATTGGCGGCTGATCGCCATCGAGACCCACCACCACCAAGCCCTGGACGTCCATTCCGGGGGCGTTCACGATCCCCTCCATTCGCCCGGCCAGGATCACCCCTTCCCACAGGAACGCGGCGCCGAAGGAGATCTCACCGGTGACGATGAGGAAACCCCTTCCGCTTCGGGCTGCATTGGCATTGAAGTCGCCCGAGACCCGAATCGCTTGGTAGTTCCCCGGAGGCATGATGGGCCACCCTTGAGCCGGGTACTCGTGATCCACGGTCAAAGCCGGATCGGTGAAGAACGACCAGGGAGGAGCTTCCAATTCCCCCACGCCTCCGGTACCGGGCAAGGAAGCTCCCACGGCCGGGCGGCAAGCCCCGCCGGAAGCTTGGTCGTTCCCGTCCAGGACGAAGGAGCCACCCACGTTGACGGGTCCGGAAGAGGCCATGAGGGCCTCCACGTGGAACGGGGGCTGACGGAGGAGAGCGTAACGGCTCGACGTCCTCACGCTGGGCGAATCGAAGTGGCGAGGGTCCACCACCCGTCCTTCGGACCGGACCCGATGGATCTCGTTCCAGAGGCCGGAATACTGGACCCGGCGGGTGTCCACGAAGACGTCCGCGCCCCCGATGGAGAACGCCTCGGGCTCGGGCGTTCCTCCGAAATGCTCTCCCAGGTACCGGTTCAGGCCGGCCTCCGCCGCAGCGGACGCCCGCCCTCCATCGTAGGAGTAACCGGCCAGCTCGAGCTGGCCCTGGACGATCTGGTGGGCCGTGGCCGCGGCCACACCCACGGCGAAGAGGAGAAAGACGACGATGAGGACGGCGAAGCCACCCCGGTCCCCTCCGGGATCCCGGCTGGAATGGGAAGAGGACGCCGGAGGCATGGAGTTCCCCGGGCTCACGGCGCGTTCCGGAACGGGATCTCCACCACCCATCCGTGCTGCACCTCCCCGCCGGCCCCATCCGGCGACCGGGCCTCCGCTACCATTCGGACCGCCCGGATGTTTCTGCGTTGCGGTGGAGGATTCACTTGGTCCTGCCACTCGTCCGAGTCCCCGACCCGGTACTGGAAGCGGGCATCCTCGGCCATTCCCGTGGCGAACTCCACCGAAGCTCCGTCTCCCACGGCCCGGAAGAGGGCCAGCTCTCCCGGCCGGAGCTGCGATTCGTCCAGGGTGAACTCCAGCCGGGTGATCAGGCTGATCAAGCCGCTTCCATCCAGGTTCTGAGCCACGGACCCGTCCAACGTGAGGTACTCGGCGTCGTCACCCGTTCCGTCGTCCCCGGCCTCCTCGCAGTCGGCCCTTGGGTTTCCTCCCGAGCCGACGATGTCACCCCATCCGTTGCCGAAGTAGCTCCACGTCCCCCCCTCGTCCCGGACGCCGTAGCCGGTCACCCGGTCCTCGTCGAAGAGGGCTTCCTCCCTCGGAAGATAGACCGACACCGAACCTGTAGCCCCCGAGCCCTTCCCCTTTCCCTTCCCGGAAGGCTCATCGTAGTCGCAGACGATCCCGATGGTGATGGGGGTTCGGAGGACGATCCGGTCCGGCTCAGCCACCTCCACACCATCCAGAGTGACGGCCCGGAACTCGCTTCGGATCTGCTCCGCCACGCTTCTCACCCGGTCCTGGACGTCACTCCGGGCCACCGTGCCCTGGAAAAAGCGGTTCTGTGCCACGAAGACGGACGCGACCAGGGTGATCAGGACGGTGGCCAGGGTGACCGCTACGAGAGCCTCCAGGAGACTGAATCCGCCACGGCCCCAACCGCCCGACGAACCGGGTCCGACCGTATCTTCCATCGCCCCTTCAGGCAGTCCCTCAGGCGGAAACCTTCTTCGGGACCTCACCATGGCGCCACCACGTACCCCACACCTTCGAAGCGGGGGGTTCCCCCGTTCTCGGGTGCCACTTCCACTTGGATCTGTCGGAGTCGGGGGCCCACCTGCACCACCTCGTCGACCCGAAGGAAGGTTCGACCCTGGATTCGGTATTCGTGTGTCTCCGTCTCCCCAACCGGGAGCTCGTCGTACGGGACCGCCGAAAGCGAGTCCAGGGCGTGTTCGGCCACTGACACGGCCTCGCTCCGGGCGGCCGCGTGCTCCATCCCTCGGGCCAGGGCCTCGGTCAGGTTGGTGGCGATGACCACGCCCACTGCGAAAACCACCAAGGCGGCGATGACCTCGATAAGGGTAAAGCCGGAACGGTCGTTCATTCCGGAGCCACCGTCGAAGTGCCCAAGCTGTTGAACGACACTGAGTATACGGTCTCGCCCGACGTGAAGCGAGCGGTGCCCAGGGGGCCGTCCACCCCGGTGAGGTCCGCCACCCCCCGCGGGTCGAAGGTCAGCTCGTTGTCCGGAAGGTCCAACTCGATCCCGCTCAGAGTCACCTGCCCCGAACCGTCGAATCGTCGCTCCACCACCTGCCGTCCCGTCCCCGTGCGAACGACATACCGGAGCTCGTCGGGCATGAACTCGACCACGACGGGTTGTCGCTCCCGGATCGCGGACCCTCGGGCCAACGCCAGATCCCTGGAAAATACCTCGGCGCTCCGTCTCGGTCCCACCTGATCGGAATATACGCGGAATCCCTGAACCGAGATGGCCAGAACCACCGCCAGCAGGAGGACGGCCACCGCCACCTCCACCAGGGAAAACCCTGCCCTGTCGACCACCAGGGGTGCCGGCTTCACCGGATCCACCGAGCGCCGCCCCGAGACGACCTCTCCGGTTCGAAAAAGCAACATAGTCCCTGGCTACAAGGTGTGGCTGTGGCCAACGGGCAGACACCCCGCTCAGGTGTGGACGGGATGGGAATCACCGCTGCGAAACGCATTGTTTCAGCACATCCGTGAAACCGCCTAATATAGTGCGTCCCACCGTCCAGGCTCTACGCCCCCCCGCCCCCGCCCCGGAGACCTGCCGGGGTCCGATGGACGACGAGGACTTCGTGGGTATTTTCAAGACGGCCTTGCACGAACTCTCATCGACTGGGGTGCCACAGCCCATGGCCCATCCTCGTACGCTGGCACTCGCCGTTCTTCTGGGGGGAGTGCTCATTCCCACGGGGCCCGTGGAAGGGCGCCAAGCCGACGGGGAGGGAGAGGGAGGCGTGAGCGCCTTCGTGGAGCCCACTCTCCAGCTCACCCGGGTTGTGGACCAGGCTCGCTTCATGGCAGGCGGGTTCGCCGGCCTCCAGATGACCTCCGTCTTCCGGGTGGGGGGAGGAGGGTTTCTCCTCTTCAACGAAGTGGAGCTGCCCGAAGGAGACCCTCGGATGAGCTTCGGGTACGGGGGCGTGCTCCTGGGGGTGGGCACGCCGGAGAACGGCGACGGCCTTTCGTGGTCCGGTGGGGCTCTGCTTGGTGCCGGAACGGTCCGGGTCCGAAGCCCTTCCTTCGGTGCCGAGCTGGGCTCCAACAACGTGTTGGTGCTCGAACCCCGAGGGGAGGTGGTCGTACCGGTGGAGGACGCCCTCACCCTGACCCTGGGCGCAGGATACAGGCTCCTCTCACCCGTCACCGGGGTCCCGGGGGTCCGGACCTCCGATCTCCACGGATTCGGAATCAGTGCTTCCATTCGCCTCACTCATTCCCCTTAGTCCGGCTGCATTCCGTTCAACCCGCTGCAAGAAGCCCTTTCCCTTCCCAGCCTGAGACGGGACCCGATGCCCCTGCCGCCGGCCACTATCACCCCCGTGCGTAAATGTTTTTCATATATTGACAATGCGTCCCGATATTTGATACTTAGGCGCATCAAGTACCCTGGGACACATAGACCACCGCACGGTTACGACAACAGTCGAGGAATGCAAGTGGCGGAAACCAACGACAAGGTCATGGAGTTCGTGAAGAAAGAGCTCCAGAAGACCCCGAGCATCGAGGTGAAGGATCTCTTCGAGAAGACGAAAACCGCTCACCCGGAGGTTCGAGACCTGGACCTTCGGCAGTTCAACGCCCGCTACCCTCTGCAGATCAAACGGCGAAAGAGCGGAAAGCGAGGAGGGCGGAAAAGCCCGACGCGCCGCCGAAGGGGAACCCGAAGGGCTCAGGAACAGGAACGGCGGGAAGCGGTCCGCTCCACCTTCCTCTCCTTCGCCACGGACCTGACTGCGGCTGAAGACAAGCAAGACTTGGTGAAGGTCCTGGCGGGGGTGGACCGTTACGTGGACGACGTTCTGAAGGCCGCCGGCCGAGGCTGACGCGGAGGCCCGGCGGACCCAGACGAGGAAGGGGGCACCACTCCGTCACGAAGGGGGTGGAGTGCCTCCTTCCTCTCTGACCGTCAGGATCCTGGAGGCGGCTCCCATGATTTCGCGGACCGCCACCGTCACGGCCGAGAGCGTGATTCGCTCCTCCTCCTGGATCTCGTCCAAGGCCTCCCGGAAACGGGCCACGCTTCGTGGGGCGGCTTCTTCCATTCTCCTGAGTCCCTCCTCCAAGTCGCCGGCCTCCCGGCTGAAGGCCACCGCGGCCCCTGCCAGGTCCCGCTGGGTTCGTGTCAGGTCCTCGCTCAGCGCTTGGGCCGCCCGCTGCTCCCAACGGTCGTCCGCCGCGGCGTCGAATATGGCCTGTTTGAGCCAGGAGAAGCTGAACCGGTCGGAAACCCGGTAGAACGCCCTTCCCACCTCCAACGGCTCCGCCCCCGATTCCCGCACCACCCGAAGGATCTCGAGAAGGTGATCCAGAAAGCGCAGGCTGATAAGGCTCCGGGCGAAGTCCGGGTCCGCCCCGGCGGAGACGAGATCGTCCACCAGCTCCTCGAAGAGGGCCCGCTCGTCCCCGGTGACGATTTCTCCGAAGCTTCGCCGCAGTGTCTCCAGGCCGTCCGTGTTGTCGGCCACGATCTCACCGGCGCTCTTCTCGGGAGGCACGTTCCCCAGGATCCAACGGGTGGTTCGGTCCAGGACCCGTGCCAACCCCCTGAGCCACCGATATGCGTCCCTCGGGGGAAGCTCGGCTTGTCCGACCCGGAGACGGTTCACCAGACCGCGATGCCCTGCCAAGTTGGACGCCACCAGCCACGCCCGGGCCACTTCGTCCGGCGTGCGTCCCGTGTCGCGGCCGATGCGCTGGACGAAACCGGAGCCCATGAGGTCCACCAGATCGTTCGTTAGCTGGGTAGCGACGATCTCACGCCTGAGGGGGTGTCCCCGGACCCGGTCCTGTCCCACCGCCCGGATAGCCGCCGGCGGGAAGTACTCCCAGAGGTAGGCCTGGGCCTCGTCGTCATCGGGGACCTCGCTCCGGACCAGATGCCACTTCAGGTGGAGCTTCGCGTAGGAGAGGAGAACGCTCAGCTCGGGACGGGTGAAGCTCTGTCCTTGATCCTGGCGCTCCAGTAGCGCCTCCCACGAAGGAAGGCGTTCGCTCGCCCGGTCCAGGAACCCCTCCCTTTCCAACCCCGTCATCAGGTCCCGGTAATCGTCCACGGCCTCTTCCGAACGAAGCTCGTCCAGGGAGACCGCCAGGCTTTGACTCTGGTTGTCCCTGAGTACCTGGCGAGAGACGGGTTCACAGAGCTCCTCCAGGAGGCGGTTTCGCTCTTCCATGTCGAACGCCCCCTCCTGGACCGACGAAGCCAGCAGGATTTTCAGGTTCACCTCTCGGTCCGACAGATCCACTCCCCCCGAGTTATCGATGGCATCCGTGTTCATCCGGCCGCCGTTCAGGGCGAACTCGATCCGGGCCCGTTGAGTGAATCCCAGGTTCCCCCCTTCCCCCACCACCTGGACCCGCAGATCGGAGGCGTTCACTCGAACCGCGTCGCCCTGAGCATCCCCTACGTCGGCGTGGGTCTCGTCGGACGCCTTCACGTAGGTCCCGATCCCTCCGTTCCAGAGAAGCTCGGCCGGTGCGCAGAGAACCCACCGGACCAGACTCTCCCCGTCCAGGTATTCCACGTCCTCCGGCACCCCCAGCACCTCCCGGGCATCCGGAGTGAGCGTCAGCTCCTTGCTGGTACGCGAAACGATCATCCCCCCGGGGCTGAGAACCGATCGGTCGTAGTCCTGCCAGGTGGAGGCACCGAGGGCGAAGAGTCGCTCTCGCTCCTCGTAGGACGTTTCCGGATCCGGATCGGGGTCGATGAAGATGTCACGGTGGTCGAAGGCCGCCAGCAGGCGGATCTGCCGGGACAGGAGCATGCCGTTTCCGAAGACATCGCCGCTCATGTCCCCGATCCCCACCACGGTGAAGGGTTCGGCCTGGATGTCCTTCTCCCTTTCCAGAAAGTGGCGCTTCACGCACTCCCATGCTCCGGCGGCCGTGATCCCCACCTCCTTGTGGTCATAGCCGTGTCGTCCCCCGGAGGCGAAGGCGTCACCCAACCAGAAGCCGTACTCTTCCGCCACCTCATTGGCCAGGTCGGAGTACTTGGCGGTTCCCTTGTCGGCGGCGACCACCAGGTAGGAATCCGAATCGTCGTACGCCACTACGCTCTCGGGGGGCTGGATCTCATTCTCCGTCAGGTTGTCCGTCACATCCAGGAGCCCCCGGATCAACGTCTTGTACTGCTCCCGAGCCTCCCGGGCCCGATCCTCCCTTTCGGCCGGAAGGCGGAGGGTCACGAAGCCCCCCTTGGACCCGGCCGGAACGATGACCGCGTTCTTTACCATCTGGGTGCGTACCAGGCCGAGAACCTCCGTCCGGAAGTCGTCCGGGCGGTCGCTATGACGGATCCCGCCCCGGGCCACCTTTCCTCCCCGGAGGTGGACCCCCTCCATCCTGGCCGATCGTACCCAGACCTCGTAGCGCAGGGACGAGCGACCACCCGACTGGAGCGCTCGGCAGTCGAACTTCAGAGAGATGTACGGAACGCCGCCGGAACGGCGGGTGGGCGTTCGGCCTCCCGTCCGGTAGTAGTTCGTCCGCAGGGTGCCGTCGATGAGGGATCGGAGCTGCCGAAGCACTCGGTCGTCTCCCAACGAAGCCACGTCCGCCAAGCCTTCCCGAATCGCGCTCCGTATCCGTGCCGCTTTCTCCTCCCTGGCCGCCGCCCCCTCGGGGTCGAAACGAACCTCGAAGAGCCGAAAGAGGAGTCCGGCCAGGTTCGGATGCTTCCGCAAAGCCGTGGGCAAGGACATCCGGCTCGGCAGGGCTCCGGATTGAAACCCGAAGGAGGCGTAGGCCCGCAGGACATCCACCTCTCGCCACGACAGGCCCGCGCTTAGAACCAAGCCGTTCAGCCGATCGTTCGTCGCCTCCCCCTCCCGAACGGCCAGCAGGGCTTGCGACAGGAGGCTGCCCCGAGCGTCGATATCCAAGGGCTCTCCGGAAGCATCCTGAACCATGAAGGCGTAGAGGATAGCATCGGGCACGGAATGACCCCGGACCTCGTAGGGGTTCACCGCAATCACCCGCAGCCCCGCGTTCTCCAGAATCGGCATGAAGTCCGAAAGGACCAGACGCTCTCCCACCAAGTAGAGGTTCAGCTCGGTGAACCGGTCGTCCCCGGTCACCGCCGGTCGCCCCTCCAGGTTGCGAAGGCGAATGGAAACCTTTCGGCCCTCGACCTCCATGGCGTCCAACTCGAGGATGTCCTGGACGGCCGTCGCCGGCTCGGTGGCCGCCTTGAATTCGGGGCTGAAAGCCTCTCCGTACCGCCGTACAAGCCTCCGCGCTTCATCCGGAGGCCGTACCCGTTCCAAGCCCTCCAGAACCCGGTCCGCCCAGGTCCGGGTGAGTTCCCGAACGAGCTCCTCCAGCTCCCGAACGCTCACCGCCTCGATCCGCTCCGTGGGGGCCGCCATATAGA
The DNA here is from genome assembly GCA_007122885.1 of Gemmatimonadota bacterium. GTDB lineage: Bacteria > Gemmatimonadota > Gemmatimonadetes > Longimicrobiales > Gaopeijiaceae > SKSR01. Next base: position 36,220 of record SKSR01000132.1, on the reverse strand, counting down.
AGTGCAGGCGGGCTTGATCCCCCTCCCCCAGTGCCAGGTGGTAGTTGAGGACCTCCCCCTCGAACCGCTCCACGAACGCTTCCTCGATCCGCTTGCGGACCTCCCCCGAGAACTTCTCCTTGGCGAGAATGACCATGATGGACGCGCCCCGGGCCAGGGGATCCGGGCGGAGGGTGACCCGCACCTCGTCCGAGTCGTAGGTCGTGAGAACCGTCCGGACATCGGCACCGATTTCTTCCGCGGAGGTGAGGAACAGCTCCTCCTTCGGAAGAGAGTTGAAAATCGTATGGATCTCCTTGTAGTCGTGAGAGCCTTCGTCCACCCCGGCGTCGTCCAGGATCCTGTGGAGCTTCTCGCGTAGGATGGGAATCCGGTCGGCCTTCTCCGAATACGCTTCCGAGGTGAAGAGCCCCAGGAAGCGATGCTCGCCTACCACCTGTCCGTTCCGGTCCAGCTTCTTGATCCCGATGTAGTCCATCCGGGCCCTACGGTGGACGGTGGACGTGGCGTTGGTCTTGGAGATGATCAGGAGGGGACCGCCCTCGGCCAGTTCCCGAAGACCCCCGGGCAACTCGTCGAGAGGCACAGGCTCGGAGAACCCCGACGTGGATTCGTCCCTCAGGATACCGAGTCCGGAGTCCGGCTCCACGACCATGGCCCTCCTTCCCGGCTCCTCGGGTAGGTCCACGAGGTCGTATCCCCGGTACCCGAGAAAGACGAAGCCTCCGTCCCGAAGCCAGCGGAGGAAGGCCTGCACCTCCTCCACCTCCTCCCTTCTCTCGGGATGATCCCGGGCGTACTCGGCCAGAGCCCCCACGGTGCTGTTCAGGGCGTCCACGAGATAGGGAAAATCATCCGTGACGAGGACCACGTCCCTCAGCCGCCTTTCCACCTCGCGCTGCAGGTAGTCGCGGTACTCCACGTCCGCCACCCGGGCCACCTCGCAATGGACCAAGGCCTCACGCCCCCCGTTGCGGCCCGCCGCAGCCAGCTCCTCCAGCTCCCCATCCTCGCTCCGGACCACCGGAAGCACCGGGTAGATGTAGGACTCGATCCCGAGCTGCTCGGTGTGGAGGAACTCCCGAATCGTGTCTACCACGAACGGTCGTTCGGAGACGTGGGCGCGGATGACCGTGACGGCGGCGAACCATCCCTCGTTGTCCACATCGGGATTGAGCACCCGCACATCGGGCCGGTCGGGCCGGCTCTCCCGGAGGAAGTGGTAGGCGCCCAAGACCATGCGGGCCACCGCATCCACGCTCCGTTCCTGAAGAAACCCGGGGGGCGCCTTGGCCAGGAAAAGCTCGGTGAAGCGAACCACCAACTCCCGCTCCCGGTCGTCGTCCACATGCCGGGAGACGTGCTCCTGCACCTCTACGATTCCGGGCTGGTCGGTCAGGGTTCGCTCCCGCGTGGTGCCCGGCTCCTGGTTCATAGGCGGACGAAGAAGATGGGAGGTGTAGGGAACGAGGCGTCCGGCAAGAGGGACGGCGGAGGGGTCATTTGGCTCAATCGTATCATGGGGAGAGGGAAGGGAAAAGGGTGTCCGAGCCCGTTCACGGGCATGCTTCCCCAGGATATCTTCACAGAGGCTCCACAAGCATCGGACCCGGACCGGACGGTCCATCATTCGGGAGCGGCGGGTGCGCTTTCTCCATCTGGCCGACATCCATCTCGACACCCTCTTCCACGGCCGGTCCCGGTACCTACGGGAGCGCCTCAGGCAGGCCGTCTTCTCCGCCCTTTCCCGGGGCGTGGACGTTGCGTTGGACGAAGAAGTGGATGCTCTTCTCCTGGCCGGAGACCTCTTCGACGGGGAACGGCTCTCGTTCAAGTCCGAGCGCCTACTGGCCCGGGAGCTCGACCGCCTCGCCCAAGCCCGAATACCCGTGTTCTACGCCACCGGCAACCACGACCCGGGACAGGGAACGGCGGAGCGCGGACGGATCCATTGGCCCGAGCACGTGACGGTCTTCGACGGGCCCGGGCCCCGGACCGTGGAGGTCCACAGAGGGTCACGGCTGGTGGGGCGCATCACCGGAGCAGGCCACGCCACTCCGGGAGAGAGCCGGGACCTGTCCCGAAGCTTTCCGGCCGGAGATGCCCCAGGCGACCGCGTCCCGGCGGCGGCCCTCCTCCACACCCAGGTGGGAGGTGCTCGCTCCGAGGAACGCCACGAACCCTACGCACCCTCGGAGCTCTCCCATCTGGTGTCTTCCGGTTACGACTACTGGGCCCTGGGTCACGTTCACCAACGCCAGATGTTGTCCCGGGTACCGGGCGTCCACTACCCGGGGAACATCCAGGGCCGGAACCCCCGAGAAACAGGACCCAAGGGAGGGCTGTTGGTGGAGCTCGTCCCAGGTGGAGGCGAGCCCGGTGTGGAGTTCGTCGAACTGGCACCTATCCGCTGGGAGACACTCCGGGTGACCGGCTTGGAAGACGTGAGGCATCTGGACGGCCTGATCCGCAAGGTGAGCCAGGCCTGGCGGGAAGAGCGTTCCCAGGACCCGGGGAGACCCGGCACCGAGTGGGTGGTCCGTGTGGAGGTGGGGGGGCCCACTCACCTCCATCGGGAACTTCGACGCTCGGAGGACCTGGAGACTTTGGAGGTGGAGTTGACCTCCCGCCTGGAGGTGCTCCACACGGAGGTTCGCGCCGGAGGGATCCGGCCGAAGGTGGACCCGGCGCCGCTCCTGGAGCGCCAGGACCCGGTGGGAGAGGCGATTCGACTCGTCCGAGCCCTCGCCGACGGAGAGGAGGACCCCCTGGCCGAACTCGGCATCGACCCGGCCGAGCTGGCCGCAGTCGAAGGGGAGGACCGGGACGTGGTCCGAAGGTATGTGGAAGAGCTGCTAGCCTCGGGCGACCAGGAGCTGGCGGCGCGCTTCATGGACGAGGAGAAGAGTTGAGGCTCCTACGCATCCGCGTGGAGCGGTTCGGGCCGCTGACCGAGCTGGACTCGGGCCACCAGCCGCTTCCCGGGCTGGTGGCGGTTCAGGGACCGAACGAAGCGGGGAAGACCTCCTTCTTCCACGCCATCCGGGTGCTCCTCCACGGCTTCTACCCGGCTTCCCGCCAGCGAAATCCCCGAGCCCCTTGGGACGGAAGCGATGCCGAGCTCCGGGCCTGGCTCGCCATGGGGGGGCGGGAAAGGAGGGAGGGAGGCGCGGCCCCCACAGGGACGGCCACTGCCGAAGGGAAGGACACGGGGGTCTGGGAGGTCCACCGTCGCCTGCTCGCAACCCCCTGGGGGCGCCTCTCCCGGAACGGGGACGAAAGCGTCCAGGACCTCCGCAACGACGCGGTCCCGGGCCTCGAACACGTGCCTCGAAGCCTGTACGAGGAGGTGTTCACCATCACACTCCCGCAGCTTGCGGCTCTCCAGGACCAGGGTTCGTGGGCCACCGTCCGGGACCGCTTGGTCACAGGAATGGTTTCCAGCGAACTGAAGCCCCCGTCGCTGGTGGCCGACGAACTGGAGAAGGAGGCCCGGGAGCTGTGGAAGTCCCGACGCAACAAGGGCTCCCACGAAGGCTCGTTGGCGGAGGAGGAGCGGGAGCTACGGGGACGGCTCACCCGGGCCCGGGATCGGGACCGAGCCGTTCGCCAGGCGGCGGATCGCCTGGAGGAGGTGAAGGAGGAGTTGGACCGGCTCAAGGCGTTCCGTTCCAGGCTGAATCGACTCCGAGGCCTCCTACCCTGGGCGGAGAGGCTGGCTCGGCTGCAACGCCTCCGTGACCGGGCAGGAGACCCGGCGGAGCTGCGCGCCCTCCCCGACGACCCTCCAGCCCGACTCCATGAGCTTCGGAAGGCACTGGACGAAGCGCGGAGCCGAGAGGAGGAGGGGCGCCGACGCGTGGAGGAGGTGGAATCCGCAGCCGAGGGACCGGAACCCGGGATCCGAGAGCTTCTCGAACGGGGGGACGAAGTCCGCGCCCTGGTTGCCGAGGCTCCCGTGGTCCGTGACAGGGAGCAGCGTGCCTCCGTCCTTGGAAGTCGACGGGACGCCCTTTCCGAGGAGATGGCCCCGCTTCTTCGCGACCTCCTGGAGGAACCCGACGACCCGGCGGCAGCCCGGAAGGCCGGCTCGATCCCCGTCCCGGAGCTGCGGCTCGCCATGGACCGATGGGGCCGGGAGACCGAACGCCTCCGCCGAGTCCAGGAGGAGATGGAAACCGCGTTCGCTCGCAGCCTCCCTCCGGAGCCCTCGACCGCCGCCCCGCCAGGGCTGTGGGCGGCAGGAGGGGCAGCAGGGGTGATGGCCTTGATGGGTGGGCTCCTCATGGTGCTCTCCGGCCCGGACTGGCTTTTCCCCTTGGGACTCACCCTCCTGGTGGCGGCCGTGGCCGCCGGAGGGGCGGTGTGGACCCGGTGGGCCGCCTGGAAGGACCGGGTCCAGGATCTGGTAGGGCAGCGGCGAGCCGAAGAGGAGGCCCGGGAGGCGCTGTCCCGCCGCCGGGACGAGCTCGAATCCGGGGCCCGCCGGGCGGCCGAGAGCGTTCGATCGCTCCTGGCCGACCTACCGATCCGCCCCACGCGCCTCCAGGAGCCGGACCCCCAACTGCCTCGGGAACTGGAGGAGATACGGAGACTCCTACGTGACCAGGACGCGGTGGAGGAAGAGCTCCGGGAGCTGGAACGGAAGGAAGGGGAAAGCCGTGACCGGTTGGCGGTCCTCAGTGAACGGGTGGAGGACCTGGCGCTGCCCGCCGAGCCCGCCACCGCGTTCGCCGTCCTTGAGGATTGGTTGGACCGGGCTCATCAGTGGGCCGAGAACCGGCGGACCTGGGAGCAGGAAGGCGAGCGGGCCCGCGACGAACTCCGACGGGCCCGGAGCCGAATGAACGAAGCGGAAGAGGAACTGAAGGCCTTGGAGGCGGCCCTCGTGGAAGCCACGGAAGAGGCCCTCCCTCCGGAGGCAGCGGCCCAACGGGCGCGGGAGAGGAAGGAGGCATTCGAGGATTCCCGGAGGATCCTCCGGGAGCTGGAGGAGGAGTTCGGTTCCGTGGAGGCCTTGGAAGGGGAGGTGGAAGAGGCCCGGAGGGCCGTCCGAGAGGAACTGGAGCCGGAGCTCGAAGAAGCCCTCGAAGATAGGCTGGAGGAGCGGCTCCAGGAGCTGGACGAACGACTCTCGGATCTTCAGGCCGAGCGGGGCAGCCTCGCCACCGTGGTGGGAGAGGAAGGAGGGGAGGAGACGGTTGACGTGCTGGAGTCCTCCATCCGGGAGATCCAGGAGGAGCGGGCCCGAGCCCGACGTGAACGGGATCGCCTCTGGACCCTGGCTCGGGTGGTACGGAGGGCCGACGACCGCTTCCGCGACGCACATCAACCGGAGCTTTTACGCCGGGCCGGCCGTTACCTTCAGCGGATCACGGAAGGACGCTACCGGGGGCTCCGGATGGCGGCACGGGAAGGGGGTCACGAGCTCAGGGTCCTGGGAGAACATCTCCCGGATGCCCTGCCGGTGGAGGAGCCCCTGTCCACCGGAATTCGAGAGCAGATCTACCTGGCCCTTCGCCTGGCCGTCGTGGAAATGGTGGAGGGGGACGGGACCCCGCTGCCCCTCGTCCTGGACGAGATTCTGGTGAACTGGGACGAACCGAGGAGACGCCGGGGCCTCGAGCTCCTGGCCGAGCTCTCGGCCTCACGGCAGATCTTCCTCCTCACTTGCCACCCGGCCATCGCAGCCGAAGTGGAAGCGCTCGGTGGACGGCGGATCCAGCTCCCCCGACCCCGACCCAGGGGCGACGACCTGGAGATTCCCGATGGACCGGAGGGTGGAGAAGGTGGATCCGGATAAGGGAGACGGGCCCGAAGGAAGGAGCGGAGCTGGGGCTTTCCACCTGGAAGAGCTCGGGGAAGGGCACCCCCCACTGGTGCTCCTCCACGGCTTCGGCGCCTCCAACTTCAGCTGGCGCCTGTGGGCACCAGCCCTGAAGGAGCGGCACCGGCTCCTCCTGGTGGAGTTGAAGGGTTTCGGTCGGGGCTCCATCCAACGATCCCGAGGGTTCGGCCCCGACGAGCAGAGTCGAGAGCTCCAGGGCGCCCTGCGGGAGTGGGGCGTATCGAATCCCGTCCTGGTCGGACATTCCTTCGGAGGGGGCGTGGCCCTCATGACCGCTCTCGCCCTTCAAGAGGCGGGAGCGCCGGCCACGGCATTGGTCCTGGTGTGCCCGGCCATCTACCCCCAAAGGCTCCCTCCCTTCATCGCAGCGGCTCGAGTTCCGGTCATGGGCGAGCTTCTTTTCACCCTCCTCCCACCGACGGTCCTCATGACGTTGGCGTTGGACCGAATCACCCACTCGAGCGTCCAGGTGAGCCGCGAGCAGGTCCACGGCTACGCCGAGCCCCTCCGGAGCCTACGTCGTCGGTACGCCATGATCCGGGCGGCCCGGGAGCTCTTCCCCGACGACCACCCGGGACTGCTACGCCGAATACCTTCCCTTCGCTCCCCCACCCTCGTGGTCTGGGGCCGGCAGGATCCGGTGATCCCGTGGGCCCTCGGGGCAAGATTGACGGAAGACCTTCCCGACGCCCGACTGTCCACGGTGGAGGACTGCGGGCACATTCCCATGGAGGAGCGACCCGAAGAGAGCCTGGCGCCCGTTCTCCAGTTTCTCGAGGGTGTGGCGAAGGCAGCCACGGATTGATCACCGGGAGCGCTTAGACCCGGACCCCACCTCGCCGGAGCCGTCAGGAGCGCAGGGCCTCCCTCACGACGGTGTAGAGCATCTTGGAGCCCGCCCGGAGGGAACCGGAGACGGTCCCGGATATCTTCGATCGTCCCGCCACGCGCCCACCGTACGGGATGGGCACTTCCCGTATCCGGAGGTTTCGGCGACAAGCCCGGAGCTGCATCTGGAGGGTCCACCCCCAATCCCGGTCATCCATCTCAAGTCGCTCCAGCGCCGGAACGGTGATGGCCCGGAAAGGACCGAAGTCCCGGAACCGACAACCGAAGAAGAGGTTGACCAGGGCGAGGACGAGCCCGTTGCCGACGCGGGCATGGAGGGGAACTCGGACCGGGCTCCCATCCTCCCCCACGCTGCGAACGCCCACCACCAGGTCCGCCTCTCCCGAATGGATCGGCCCCAGAAGGTCAGAGAGGTATGACGCCTCCACCTCGGCGTCCGCGTCCATGAAGACCAGGACCTCTGGGGGAGGCTCCAATCCAGCCAGGCGCTCGATACCGGCCAGGCAGGCCGCCCCGTACCCGCGTCGGGGCTCGGAGACGACGACGCACCCCTGAGCGCGGGCCAACTCCTCCGTGGCGTCCGTCGAACCGTTGTTCACCACGAGGACATGATCCACGCGACCGGGAGGAATCGAGCGAAGTGCTCGGGGAAGGGCCTCCTCCTCGTTGAACGCGGGGATCAGTACGACCACCCCGGACGAGCTCACGCCGTACCGGTAAGCTGACCGGAAAGGGGAACGAGGCGCGCTGGAAGCGCCGCGGGATCGAACCCGAAACGGCCCGGCCCCCGGGATCCGGGGGCCGGGCTCCCATGGGAAAGCTCGACTCCAACCACGGCTCGAGACACGGCCGCCTGCCGTCGATCTGCACGACGCGGACGAACCCTCAGCTTCCTTCCTCCTGGATGTCGGCGGTCCAGCTCACCTCCACAGCCCCCTTCAAGGTCTGGGCCGTGGGACACTTCTCCACATGGCGACTCAACGCCCGATCCACCGTCTCTCGCGAGCCGGCCGGGATCCGGAGCGTGTAGTGGATACGGACTTCGGTGAGAACCGGGATCTTCTCCCGAACCTCGTTGATACCGGTGACTTCGGCGGTGATGGCCGAAGGGTCCAGCTTGATCTCGCGCACCTCCAGTGCGCCGTTGAGTGTTCCTAGTAGTCACGCACCGGTAGCCGCCACCACGTAGTCGACGGGGAGGGGGAGATCCTCAGCGTCCGTCAGCCGAAAGTGCTCCTTGATGGCCCCATGTACACCGAACTCGACGGTGGCACCGGCTTCCAGCGTGGCCCGGCGGTGGACTCCCTCCACCTTCTCGATCCGGGCCTTGGCTTCGTAGAACGGCTTGCTCATTCGCTGTCCTCCTCATTGGGAAATTCGTGGGTACCGTCTTCAACCCCGCTACCGCCTTCCTCCTCGAAGCCCCGGCACGCCAACACGGGCAAGGGCGGGTAGCGGGGATACCCCGGGTCCTGCTCGGACTTCCGGCAAAAACGAAAGACCGATCCCTTGCGGGTCCGGATCACCCTGCTGTGGCCACATCGCCCGCAGAGGCCCGCCGGCACACCTCCCGCCTCCGGACGAAAGCCCCTCCCGGATCTCACGGATACCGGCCGGCGGCGTCCCGCCGGACCGCCAGGTAGGCCACGTGGCGACCCCCGTCCCCACCTCGATGGGAAAAGAGGGGGAGATCGCTACACAGGGTGCAGGTCCTGGACACGCTGACCCTGGCCTCGGAAACCCCTCCCTCCAGGAAGCGGTTCCGGACGATCTCGGGAAGAGCAATGGGACGCGGACCTGTCGATACCGGCTCACCCAGGGCTTCATGCACCTCCGGCCCCACTTCGTAGCATTCTCCGCAGACGCCCGGCCCGAGATGAACATGAAGGTCGCCGCGGGCCACCGCCAGTCTGTCCTCCAGGAGGAGAAGGCCCGCCTCCACGATTCCTGCCGCCACCCCCCTCCATCCGCAGTGAAGGAGCAGCACGATCCTGCGTTCCGGCTCCACGACGAAGGCGGGGATGCAATCGGCCAGGGAGATGGTCAGGAGGAGATCCGGGTGGCGGGTGGCGTGACCGTCCGCTCCCGGGTGGACATGCATCCCCGGAGGGCCGGGTTCGTGGAGAAGAACCGCGGAAGCGTGCACCTGCCGGGCATGGGCGGCCCGGGTGATCTCCAGACCCTCCATGAGACGGACCCAGGCGCCCAGGGCCCGTTCCCCTGAGCTCTTACCGAAGAGCGCCAGGTCCCAAGGCTTTCCGTTCCGTCCCTTCTCCGAATGGCCCTGGGAGGCGAGGGTCGTACCCTGCACGAGCCAAGGAAGGCGCTCGGCCCACTCCCGGTGGACAAGGGCCGGAAACGGGTTGGAGATGAGCGTTTCGGGGATGGTCCACCCTCCGTCCAGATGGCCGACTTCCCGGCCCGGACGACAGCTCCGGGCGCGGAGGGGCATCGATGGAACACCTCAGGTCCAGAGCGTTCGGAAACCCCGAAAGGGGCCGCCGGGTCCCAGCGCCTCACCGGACCCACCCACTGCACCCCGGTCGGGGCCGGAAGGTGTCTTCGGCGGGACCTGGGAGCTACGTCTCGCATGCAATGGAAAAATCAATACCTTTAGGGTATCAGTGTATCCCGGTGTCGCTCCGGACGACGCTCGGGTCTGGGGGTCGGTGCGATGCCGGCCTTCCGGAGCTGCGAGGAACCGCCGCCGAAGGACCAGTTCAACGGACGATGTCCACCTTCAAGCTGTTCGACCCGCACAACGCGGGATACGTGCAGGATCTCTACGAACGTTACGCCCGAAACCCCAACTCCGTCCCCGAGGAGTGGCGCAACTTCTTCTCGAAGGGAATTCAAGAGGCCGTCCAGTCCGGCCTCATCGTGCCGGAGGGCCTGAGAATCAACGGGGGGGGGCCCACTGTGGCGTCGGCACCGCCGAGCGCCCCGCCGGACGCGGATCGGTCCGCGGCGCCGGAAACGGCGGAGGATAGGGCCTCCGAGGGGACCCTTTCCCGGCAGGAAAGGGACGAGTTCCAGGAAGTCAAAGCCCTCCTGCCCCTGATCGCTCGCGCCGCTGCGCTGATCCAGGCCTTCCGGGACCACGGGCACCAGCTCGCCCGGATCGACCCCCTCGGTAGCGAACCGCCGGGTCATCCACAGCTGGATCCCTCCTTCTTCGGTACGTCTCTGGAGGAGCTCAAGCGCGTGCCCACGTCACTGGTCCTCGACGAAGGGGGCGACACACCCCTGTCGGAGACCCTGCAACGACTCCAGGAGATCTACTGCGGGACGGTGGGTTACCAGTTCGAGCATCTGGAGGAACCCGAGAAGATCCAGTGGCTCTGGAGCGAGGTGGAATCGGGTATCCACCAGGAGCCCTTGGACCCGGAACAGAGGGTGACTCTCCTGGAACGCCTCTCCCAGGTCGAGGGCCTGGAGAAGTTCCTGCACCGTGCGTACCTGGGCTACAAGCGCTTCTCGGTGGAAGGAAACGACATGCTGATCCCGATGCTCGACGCGGCGGTGGAGGATGCCGCTCGGATCGGAGGACGGCACGTGGTTCTGGGCATGGCCCACCGGGGCCGCCTCAATGTCCTGGCGCACTTGGTGGGGATCGAGTACCGAGCCATCCTCCGAGAGTTCGAGGGAGCGCCGCAAAACGAAGGGGCACTGGCGGCGGCCAACCCGGGCACGGGAGACGTGAAGTACCACCACGGGGCCCGGGGCACCTACGAGTTGGGTGACGGGGGGAACATCGATGTGGAGCTCGTGCCCAACCCGAGCCATCTGGAGTTCGTGAACCCGGTGGTCATGGGGATCACCCGGGCACTGCAGCTCTCGGGACCGGAGGACGGAGCGGAACAGGATACATCCGCGGTGGTTCCCATCCTCATCCACGGAGACGCGGCCTTCGCCGCCGAAGGAGTGGTGGCGGAGACGTTGAATCTGGCCCGGCTCCGAGGCTACGCGACCGGTGGAACAGTCCACATCATCGTGAACAACCAGGTGGGATTCACCACCACCCCCGGCGAGGGCCGGTCCACCCGCTACGCCAGCGACTTGGCCAAGGGGTACGATATCCCGGTCCTCCACGTGAACGCCGACGATCCGGAGGCGTGTCTCGGGGCCATGCGGTTGGCCATGGCCTACCGGCACCGGTTCAAGGACGACATCCTCATCGACTTGGTGGGCTATCGCCGGCATGGGCACAACGAGGGGGACGAGCCCACCTACACGCAACCGACGCTCTACCAACGAATCGAAAGCCACCCCTCCGTCCGGACCCAGTGGGCTCGTAAGCTGGAAGAGGAAGGTGTCGTGGACCGGAGCCGTGTGGAGGCCATCGGCCGCTCGGTCTCCGACACCCTCCAGGCGGCGCAGGAAGGGGTGAAGGTGGAGGCGGGCCAGGGTGAGGGCTCCATGATGCCCCCCCCTCCGGACGACCCGGAACCGGTGGAGGTGGAATCCTCGGTACCCTTCTCCGTGCTGGAGGAAGTGAACGAGGCCTCCCTCCACCTGCCCGACGGCTTCTCCATCCACCCCAAGCTGGGCAAGCAGCTCGAGAAGCGGAGAACGGACTTTTCAGAGGAAAAGGCCCTGGACTGGGCCCATGCGGAAAGCTTGGCCTTCGGCTCCCTGGTTCGCGACGGGATTCCGGTCCGACTGTCGGGCCAAGACTCGGAGCGAGGGACCTTCAGCCAGCGGCACATGGTCCTCCACGATGTGGAGACCGGAGAGCGGACCCTTCCTCTGAGGTCGCTCCGGAAGGGCCGGTTCGAGATCTACAACTCGCCCCTGTCGGAAACGGCGGTCCTGGGCTTCGAATACGGACACAGCGTGGGAGCCGATCAGGACTTCGTCCTGTGGGAGGCCCAGTTCGGTGACTTCGTGAATGTGGCCCAGCCCATCATCGACCAGTTCATCGCCTCGGGCAGAGCCAAGTGGGGACAGGTGTCCCGGCTCACCCTCCTCCTCCCCCACGGATACGAGGGACAGGGCCCCGAACATTCCAGCGCTCGACTGGAACGATTCCTCCAGCTTTGCGCCGAAGACAACATGCGGGTGGCCTATCCCACGACCCCCGCCCAGTATTTCCACCTCCTCAGGCGCCAGGCCCTGGGCAGCCCGCAACGTCCCCTGGTGGTCATGACGCCGAAGAGCCTCCTCCGCCATCCGGCCGCCACCTCCCCGGTGAGGGCTCTGGCCACGGGAGAGTTCCATCGTGTCATCCCCGACCCGAAGGTGGACTCCCCCGACGAGGTCCATCGCCTGATTCTCTGCAGCGGAAAGTTCTACTACGACCTGCAGGGCAGCGCGCTACGGGAAAAGGCCCCGAACGCGGCCGTGGGCAGGGTGGAGGAGCTCTACCCGTTCCCGGCCGAGGAAATCGAGGCGTTGGTGCGCCAATACCCGAACCTGCGAGAGGTCATGTGGGCTCAAGAGGAGCCCCGAAATATGGGCGCGCTTTCGTTCGTGGGTCCCCGCCTCCGGGCGGTGGTCCCCCGCGAAGTGCCCCTGAGGTACGTGGCCCGGTCCGAGCGAGCCAGCCCGGCCGAAGGTCGGACCAAGTCCCACAAGGCGAAGCAGGAGAGGATTGTCCAGGACGCTCTGGGCCCGACCGAAGGCTGAAGCGCAGGGGGAGGCGGCACCCAGGGTGCCGCCTCCCCCCGTTGATGAAACAGAGAGGCCGGCCCGAAGCCGAGGGCCAGGTGCCCGCGGGGGGGCCAGGTCCCCAGAGGGTCCGGTCCCAATAGAGGGGGCCCTGACGGGTTCACGGAGGCGCTTCCCAGTCCAACACGATCTTCCCGAAGACCTCGTTCCCCTCCAGGGCCCGGTGGGCTTCCGGAGCCCGGGAGGGCGGAAGGGCTCGATCCAGGATCGGGTTCAGGGTCCCGTCCCGGAAGCCGGCGAGCACCCGTCTCTGGAAGGTCCGGGCCAGATGGGCTTTCTCCTCTGGTGGTCGGGGCCGAAGGACCGTGCCGCGAACGAGGGCTCGACGAGTCATGAGCCTTCGTAGATCGATTTCTGCGGCGCTGCCCGAAGGGACCCCCACCACGACCTGGCGCCCGCCAGTGGTCAGTGCCTTCAGGTTCCCATCCAGGTACGCTCCCCCCACCAGGTCCAGGATCACATCGACTCCACGGCCTTCCGTGGCTTCCCGGACCCGCTCCTCCCAGCGCTCGTCTCCGGGGATGGGAAAGTGGAGGCCCGATTCGGCGGCCCGATCCAACTTCCAGTCGCTTCTCGACGTACCGAGGACTCTGGCGCCGGCTCTCCGCGCCAGTTGGAGGGCGGCGGTGCCCACACCGCTGCCGACCGCATGGACGAGGACAGTCTCGCCGGCCTGGAGGCCGGCCTGGGAGAAGAGTGCATCAAAGGCCGTCATGTACACCTCCGGCACTCCCCCCGCCTCGACAAGGGAAAGTCCCTCGGGAACCACGACCAGTTCCCGCTCCCGCGCAATGACGAACCCGGCGTACCCTCCTCCCCCGGTAATTCCCATGACCCGGTCGCCCGCCGACCAGAGCCGGACGCCCGGGCCCACAGCCTCCACGACCCCGGCGAACTCCAGACCGGGGATCTCGGGAGGATAGCCCGGCGGAGGGGGATAGTGTCCTCGTCGCTGCAGGAGATCCGCGCGGTTGACCCCCGACGCCGCTACCCGCACACGGACCTGCCCCGGCTCCGGCTCGGGCATGGCCACCCGACGCAACTCCAGGACTTCGGGATCCCCGAACTCCCGGATCCAGACCGCCTCCATCTCTTCCTTCCCCGGACTTCGCTCCCTCGACATGCCTTCCTCCCGCAGGTAGTATTCGGCCCCGCCGGAACATTCACCGGAGCCTCGGCCGATGGAACCACCCGACGAAATCCGCCTCCCCATGGAGCTGGACCGGCCCCTGGCCGTCCTCGACCTGGAGACCACGGGGCTCCGCATCGGACGTGACCGAATCGTGGAACTGGCGGTCCTCCGGATCTCGCCCACCGGGGACGTAACCGAGAAGGTCCGTCGGTTCAATCCCGAGATGCCCATCGCCCCGGAGGCCACCGCAGTCCACGGGATACGGGACGAGGATGTAGCCGACGAACCCCCGTTTCCGGCCCGCGCGCGAAGCCTGGCCGAGCTCCTGGATCCGTGCGACCTGGCCGGCTTCAACATCCGGCGATTCGACCTGCCCATGCTCCTGGCGGAGTTCCGCCGCTCCGGGGTCCGCTTCGACCCGCGGGGGCGTAGGATCGTGGACGCCCAAACGATCTTCCACAGGGAGGAGCCCAGAGACCTGGAGGCGGCGGCCCGCTACTACCTGGGGCGGGAACACGAGGACGCCCATACGGCCCTGGGCGACATCAGAACAACGGCGGCGGTCCTGGCGGCCCAACTCGACCGCTATCCCCACCTCCCCCGCAGCATTGCAGGCCTCTCGAGCTACTGCGACGAAGTGCAACCCTTCGAAACAGAACTAGAACGTTGGTTCGAAGCACGGGACGGAGGCCTCGTGTTCCGGAGAGGAAAGCATCGAGGGCGGCCTCTCCACGAAGTGGCCCGCCTGGAACCGGACTACCTGAGCTGGATGCTTTCGCTCGACGACCTGGACTCGGAGGTCCGGGACGCGGTGGAGGACGCCCGGGCCGTGGACGAAGACCGGGGATAGATGGCCCGGCCCGGGGGCCCCGAACATACCGGAAAGGGGACGATCAATGGGCGGCGGTCTCCTCCGCCACCACCGTCTCGTAGAAGCGGACCAGCCCTTCCCATATCGGGCCCGGTTCACCGGAACCCACAGGAATCCCGTCCAGGGAGATCACCGGAGCCAACCCCCGAAGGCTGCTGGTGAGGAAGATCTCCTGCGCCCCGATGAGCTCCTCCGGGCGGATCGGTCCCTCTTCCACCGGACGCCCCTCGCTACGGGCCAGCTCCAGCACCACCTCCCGGGTCACCCCCGGGAGTGCTCCACAGGACTCGGCCGGGGTGCGCAGGGACCCGGAGTCTTCCACAACGACCACATTGGAGGCCGTTCCTCCCACCACCGTCCCCCGTCCGTTCCGGAGAAGGGCGTCGTCGGCCCCCTCCTTCCGGGCGGCCAGCAGCGCTGCCACCCTCTCGCCGTAGGCCACCAGCTTGCAGCCGGCCGTGAGAGCACCTTCGGCCACCCGGCCCTCACCGACGAGCACCCGAATTCCCCTGCGCCGGTCAGAGGGCGGCCGGTATGGACGGACCGTCACGACCACCCTTGGCTCGGCGGCGGGCGGCGGGGCCAGGCCGGGAGGCCCCTCGCCCCGGCTCAGGGTGATCCGGAGGGCACCGTCCCTGATCGCGCCAGCCTGCAGAGCCTCCTCCACACCACCTCGGATCCGCTCCAAGGGAACCGGGATCCCCAGGACCCGACCGCCCCGGGCGAGCCTGCTCAAGTGTCGGTCCAGCCGGAACGGTCGGCCATTGGCCACGCGCAGGGTCTCGAAGAGCGCGTCCCCCAACGTGAACCCTCGGTCTTCCACCGGGACGAGGGCCTCCCCCGGGCCCCACAGAACCCCATCCAACCAGACCCGAGCCAGACCCTCCTCCCCAAGGCTCATGCCCCCGAGCCCCCTTCCCGGGACGGCCCCTGAAGGTCCAGGAAAGCGCCCAGCAGATTTCTCCCTCCGCGGGTGAGGACGGACTCTGGGTGGAACTGGACCCCCCACACGGGGAGTGTTCGGTGTCGGAGGGCCATGATCTCCCCATCCTCCGTTTCCGCCTCCACCGTCAGCGTGGAGGGAAGCCCGTCCCGGCCCACGGCCAGGGAGTGGTAACGGGTGGCCTCGGCCGGGTTGGGAAAGTCCGCCAGAATCCCCTCCCCCCGGTGGTGGATCCGGGAGCTCCGCCCGTGCATCGGCTCCTTGGCCGGGACCACCCGTCCGCCATAGGCGGCGGCCACGCACTGGTGGCCCAGGCAGATTCCCAGCACCGGAGCCTTCGGACCCCAGGCCCGGACCGCCTCCACGGAAACGCCGGCCTCGGTGGGCGTACACGGACCCGGCGAGACGACCAGATGGGTGAGCCCGGTTCGCTCCAGTTCCTCCAGGGTGGCACGGTCGCTCCGGAGGACCGTGGTCCGGGCGCCCAGCTCCCGGAGGTAGCGGGCCACGGTGTGGACGAAGGAATCACGGTTGTCCAGAAGAACCGCCCGCCGCTCGGCAGCCGGCCCGGTCATGGCTCTCCCCTTTCGGGACTCGGCTTTCGCTCGCCGTCGGCGTTCTCCGGAGAGGCGACGGGGAGGCCGACCTCCCGGCCGCCGGTCCCGGTTGCCGAGTCTCCTTCCCGCTTCATGCCCAGGGCCTCGAGAAGCCGGCGGCCCTTGTGGAGCGTCTCCTCGTACTCGGCGTCCGGATCCGAGTCCAGGAGGATCCCTCCCCCTACGGATAGGTGGGCCCGCCCGGACTCCAGCACCACGGTCCGGATGGCGATGTTCAGGTCGGCCGAGCCGTCGAAGCCCAGATAGCCCACGCTTCCCGTGTAGACTCCCCGCCGGACGGGCTCCAGTTCGCCGATGATCTCCATGGCCCGGATCTTGGGAGCCCCCGTTATGGATCCGCCTGGAAAAGTGGCCTTCAGAAGATCCACCAGGTCCACATCCGGCCGGAGCCGCCCGCGAACCGTGGAGACGAGATGGTGGACGGAGGGGTGGGATTCCAGGACGCAAAGTTCGGGAACCTCGATCCCGTGATCCTCGCAGACCCTGGAGAGGTCGTTTCGGAGCAGGTCCACGATCATGACGTTCTCGGCCCGGTCCTTCTCGCTCGACTGGAGCCCCTGCCCCAACCGCCGGTCCTGCTCGGGATCCCGGCTCCGGGGCGCCGTTCCCTTGATGGGCCGGGTCTCCACCTCCCGACCTCGAACGCGAAGGAAGCACTCGGGAGAGGCGCTCAGGATCCACGACTCCCGGGTCGCTACCACACCCGCGTACGATGCCGGGTTGTGCTCCCGCAGGCGGCGGTACGCCCCCAGGGGCCCCAGGGACGAAGGAGCGGTGAGCCGCTGGGACAAGTTCACCTGAAAGGCGTCCCCGGCCCGGATGTACGATCGCACCCGCTCCACCGCGGCCAGGTAGCCATCCCGGGAAAAGGTGGAAAAGAGGCCCGAGTACGCGGGGACGGGGTGATCGGAATGACCGGGGAGCAGCTCACCCGAAGGGCCCGAAGTGGGGCGATCCGGACCCGGGGCGGAGGGGAAGGAGCGGGCGTCCCCACTTGCCCGGCCTTCGGCCCCCGTCCGCGCTTGGTCCGCTGAGCCAGAATTGGGCTCCCCCGCTTCCTGGGCCAGGGACAGGGCCAGCTCCAGCCGCCTCCGGGCCCGACGGCTTCGGTCCTCCTCCTCCCCTTCGGGAAGGCCTGTGGAGAACACCCAGCACCGATCCTTCACGTGGTCCCAGGCCAACACCCAGTCGAAAGCCCCGAGCCAAAGCTCCGGGTGCCGGTGGTCTCGAGGGGGGAGGAGAATTCCGGGCTCCAGAAAGCGGTGGAGCTCGAACCCCAAGTACCCCGCAACGCCCCCTTGGAACGGGGGCAGGCCGGGGAGCGTCTCCATCCTCCCCGAGACCAGGAGACGGCGGAGCGCCGCGAACGGATCTCCTTCCTCGCCCTCCGTGAGGATTCGGAAAGGGTCAGCCGAAAGGAAGGAGTAGCGGCCCCCCGGTCCCCCCGAGGGGACGCTTTCCAGGAGGAGCGGGTGAGGCAGCCGTGACGCCCGAGCGAGGACGGCGGCCGGCTCGGGGGCCGGGAGGACTTCCTGGACCCAGGGCCGTATCACCCTCTCCGACTCCACTTTCCCTATCCCGTCTATGGCTCCACCTTCCTCGTTGGATCCGACGGCGACAGTATCGAACGTCCCCCTACCCTCCGAGGGCAGGAGGGATTCAGCGAACCTCACCCGGGGAGCCCTGCGGATGGCCGACTTCCTCTTCCACGCTCACTCCGGTATCCGATACCTGGTCCTCCTGGCCGGGGTCGTGGCGTGCGCCTACCCCATCTTCACGCTGGCCACGGGCCGGGGATACGACCGATGGGTCCGGATCTCCGGAGCTTCGTTCGCCGGATTCCTCCACCTCCAGGTCCTGGTGGGATTCTTCCTCCTTTTCTCGGGGCGGTTCCACCCTCAGCTCATCGGCCACATCCTGATGGCCCTCCTGGCCGCTGTGGTGGCCCAGATCCCCGTTTCGGTCCTCAAGCGAAGACCCGTGGAGGAACGGACGGCCGTGCCGCACTTGGTCGGTGCGGCCGTGGCCCTCGCCACGGTGGTGTTGGCAATCCTGGCCATAGGACGCCCCATCCTCTGACCGTGGCTACCGGAGAGCGGCCGGAGGAATCGGGGTCCCACATCGAGTCGGCCCCCCGTCCTATCTCCCGGCCGTCGGCTGGAGACCCGGAGGCCCGGGGCCACCCCATAGACGGGGATCTGGCCCTCATAATGACGGGGGGAGGAGCCCGCGCGGCCTACCAGGTGGGCTTCCTCCGCTTCCTGGCCCGGACGTACCCGGAACTGAACCCACCCGTCCTCACCGGTGTCTCCGCCGGGGCCATCAACGCCGTCTTCCTGGCGGCCCATCCGGGCTCCTTTCGGGAAGCGGTGGAGGAACTGGCGGCCCTCTGGGAGAACCTGACGGTGGAGGACGTCTTCCGGGTGGACGCCCGAAGCCTCACCATGAACGTGCTCAAGTGGCTCCTTCAGTTGGGAACGGGGGGGTTGGCCGGGGAGACGCAGGTCCGAGGGCTCGTGGACACGACCCCCCTTCGACATTTCCTCAACCGACATCTGAGGGCTGAGGCGGGGGTGATCCGGGGGGTGAAAGAGAACCTGGCCCAGGGAAGGCTCCGGGCCTTGGCCGTAAGCGCCTCCAGTTACACCACCGGGCAATCCATCACCTGGATTCAGGGCCGAGGGATCCGGGAGTGGACCCGGCCCCACCGCCGGGGAAGGCTCACTACCATGACCGTCGACCACGTCATGGCGTCGGCCGCCCTCCCCTTCTTCTTTCCAGCGGTTCAGGTGGGCCCCCACTGGTACGGGGACGGAGGAGTGCGGCTGACGGCCCCCATCTCCCCGGCTATCCACCTGGGCGCGGACCGGCTGCTGGCCATCTCCACCCGCTACGAGAAGCAGGGAGAAGAGATGGACCGGCCGGATATACCCGGGTACCCACCTCCGGCCCAGGTGGCCGGCACACTGCTCAACGCCGTCTTCCTGGACCTCCTGGATCAGGACGCTCACCGTGTCGAGCTCCTGAACCGGCTTCTGGAGCACGTCCCTCCCGAGCACCGGCAAGGCCTGCGGCCGATCCAGCTCCTGCACCTCCGACCCTCCCGAGACCTGGGACGACTGGCCAATCGCTTCGAGCCCAGACTGCCCTCGACCTTCCGTTTTCTTTCCCGCGGTTTGGGAACCCGAGCCACCCGAAGCCCGGACGCACTGAGCCTCATGCTCTTTCAGCCCGACTACCTGAAGGCGCTGATCCGCAGGGGCGAAGTGGACGCGGAGATCCGGAAGGACGAGATCCGGGAGCTCGTGGACCCGGAACGGGGCCATTCCTGGGGAGAGAACCCCAGTGCGCCCCGAGGGTAATCACGAGGACGTCGCGGGCGCGGGATAAGGTCCACCGGCCGCGATATAGCGTCGGAGCCTGGATGGGCTCCGCTCCAACCAGAAATCACACTTTTCCGGATCGGGCCCATGTCCACCCAAGAGAAGCCCCGCCACACCACGGAGCTGGAGTCCAGGGAGGTCGCCGAGGCCGCTCGCGAGAAGGAGTGGGAGAAGGAAAGCTTCTCGAAGAGCCTCTTCGACGGGAGGTTTCGCCTGGAGCTCCTCCATCCCCACCCCGAGCCGGACCCGGAGGAGCAGGAGCGGGCCCGGGAGTTCCTCGAACGGCTGGAGGCCTTCGCGAAGGAGCACATCGACGGCGAGCGCTTCGATCGGGAAGGATGGGTCCCGGACGAGGCCCTGGACGGCCTGCGCGAGCTGGGCGCTTTCGGGATCAAGATCCCCCAGGAGTACGGAGGGTTGGGCTTCTCCCAGCTCACCTACAACCGGGCCTTGGAGATCGTGGGGGGACGGTGCGCGGCCACCGGGGCTTTCCTCTCCGCTCACCAGTCCATCGGCGTTCCGCAGCCGCTGACCCTCTTCGGTACGGAGGAACAGAAGCAGAAGTACCTTCCCCGGCTGGCGAAGGGAGCTCTGTCGGCGTTCGCCCTCACGGAGGCGGAAGTAGGGTCGGATCCGGCGAACATGACGACCACCGCCGAGCTCACCGAGGACGGCGACGCGTACATCCTCAACGGCGAGAAGCTCTGGACGACGAACGGACCCCGGTCCGAGCTCATGGTGGTGATGGCCCGGACTCCACCCCGGGAGGGGGTGAAGGCCAGGCGCCCCATCAGCGCGTTCATCGTGGAGAGCGACTGGCCCGGCGTGGGAGTGAAGAACATCTGCCGGTTCATGGGACTCCGGGCCCTCTCCAACGGAATCATCACCTTCGACAACGTCCGCGTGCCCAAGGAGAACCTGCTCTGGGGAGAGGGCCAGGGCCTCAAGCTGGCCCTCATCACCTTGAACACGGGCCGGCTGTCCCTCCCCGCCTTCTGCGCCGCCTCCGGGAAGTTCTACCTGGAGGTTTCGCGAAAGTGGGCCAAGGAACGTGTCCAGTGGGGAGCCCCCATCGGAAAGCACGACGCCATCGCCCAGAAGCTGGGGACCATGGCGGCGAACACCTTCGCCATGGATGCCGGGCTGGAGCTCTCATCCCTCATGGCGGACGCCAAGCGGTTCGACATCCGCCTCGAGGCGGCCATCGCCAAGCTCTGGCATTCGGAAGTGGCTTGGGAGCTGGCCAACGACGCGCTTCAAATCCGGGGTGGGAGAGGGTACGAAACCGAAAAGTCCCTGGCTGACCGAGGAGACGACCCGATCCCCATGGAGCGGGGCCTCCGGGACCTTAGGATCAACCTGATCTTCGAGGGCTCGAGCGAGATCCTGCGCCTGTTCATCGCCCGTGAGGCCGTGGACACCCACCTGAAGGTGGCGGGGGATCTGGTGGACCCGAAGGCGGGGTTCGGAGCCAAAGTCGCCGCCCTGGTGCGGGCGGGGCTCCACTACGCGTGGTGGTATCCCACACGGTGGCTCGGCTGGGGACGTTGGCCCCGCTACGGAGAGTTCGGACGGCTGGCCAAGCACCTTCGGTTCGTGGATCGGGCCTCACGGAGGCTCGCCCGGTCCCTCTTTCACGCCATGGTCCGCTTCGGACCGAAGCTCGAGAAGAAGCAGGGGGTGCTCGGACGTCTGGTGGACGTGGGCGCCGAACTCTTCATGATGACGGCCACCTGCCTGCGTGCCCAGATGCTCCTGAAACGGAATCCCTCCGATCGGACGCCCGAGGAGTTGGCGGACCTCTTCTGTCGGCAGGCCCGGCGGCGGGTGAACGACCGGTTCCGCAACCTCTTCCGGAACGACGACGACGCAACCTACCGAGTGGCTCAAAGGGCTATGGAGGGGGCGTACGCTTGGGCCGAGGAAGGGGTGGTGGGGTTGGAGGACTCCCTCGCCCATGGATCTCTGGCCGCCGGTGACGACGCTCAGACACCGTCGGAGGAAGTCCCCCTGGAGGCCAAAGCGTCGTCGAACTGACGCTGGTACAGACGGGCGTAGAGGGGGCTCCGATCCAGTAGCTCCAGGTGGGCTCCCGTGGCCACTACCTGCCCTTCGTTCAGGAGGACGATCCGGTCCGCCCGGAGCACGGTGGTGAGTCGGTGGGCGATGACCAGGGTCGTTCGCCCTTCCATGAGCCGCTCGAGGGCCGACTGGACCAGGGCCTCGCTTTCGGCGTCCAGGCTGGCGGACGCTTCGTCCAGGATCAGGACTGCGGGCGCCTTGAGGAGCACCCGGGCAATGGCGATCCTCTGGCGCTGCCCCGCGCTCAGGGTTACGCCCCGCTCGCCCACCTCTTCCTCGTAGCCCCGGGGTAGAGCCGAGATGAACTCGTGGGCGTTGGCCTTCCGGGCAGCCTCCTCCACCTCCTCCGGAGAGGCGTCCTCCTTCCCGTACCGGAGGTTCTCCATGAGGGTGCCGGCGAAGAGCATGGGTTCCTGGGGGACGAGCCCGATGGCCGTCCGGAGCTCGTCCAGAGCCACGTCCCGCACGTCCACCCCGTCCAGGGTGACGGCACCCCCGGTGACGTCGTAGAAGCGGGGCAGGAGCGAGGCCAGGGTACTCTTTCCGGCCCCGGAAGGCCCCACCAGAGCCACCGTCTCTCCGGGCTCCACCTCCAGATCCACGCCTCGGATCACTTCCGGGAGGTGAGGGCGGTAGCGAAAGCGGACCCCTTCGTATCGAACCCGCCCCTGAATGGGCCGAGGGAGATGCTGCGGTTCCGGGGGGTCCTCAAGCTCCAGAGGGAGATCCAGGAGCTGGAAGATCCTCCGGGCGGCGCCGGATGCTTCCTGAAAGTCGCTCCAGAACCCGGCCAGTGACGAGATGGCGCCGGCGATGACCACCGCGTAGAGGAGAAACGCCACCAGGGTTCCCGGCGTCAGGGTCCCGTCCAGAACCAAGCGCCCTCCTTCCCAGAGAACCAGGACGATGGCGCCGAAAGCGGCGAAGGTGACGGCTCCGGTGAGTGCGGCTCGAGCGCCCGCCCGACGGATCCCACCGTCCAACGTCGCCTCCACCTCCCCCTCGAAGCGTCTCCGCTCCTCATCCTCCCGGTTGAAGCTCTGCACCGTGGTGATCTGCGTGAATACCTGTTCGGCCCGGGAAACGGCGCTGGCCAGCCGGTCCTGTACGCCCGTGCTGATCCGGCGGACCCGACGCCCGAGCAACCACCCTACGGCCGCCGCCGGAGGTATGGCCACCATGGTCACGAGCGTCAGGCGGGGGTGGGTGACCGTGACCAGGACCAAGGCCCCCGCCAGGAAGAGACCCTGACGGGCCAGCTCCGGGACCCCGAACCGGAGAATCCGCTGAATGAGGCCGGCATCGGACGCCAGACGGGAGCTCAGCTCCCCTACCCGGCGGGTCTCGAAGAACCCGGGTGGCTGTCGAACCAGGCGGCTGAAGAGGTCCTGTCGGAGACCGGCCACCACGTGCTCGGAGACGAACGCGGTGAGGTAGCTCTGTCCGAAGGTGAGAAGGGCCTGGACCGAAAAGAGTAGGACGAGAAAGAGAGCCACTCGATTCAGGAGCTCCCTGTCACCAGCCAGGAACGCCGCGTCCAGGAGTTCCCGCACGATGAGCGGAAAGGCCAAGGAGATGGCGGTGGTGAGGAGAACGAAGACGCCACCTACCAGCAAGTGCCTCCGGAAGGGCCGGATCCGGGGCACCAGACGGGAGAGAAATCCGAACGTCGCGCTTGAACTCAAGGGCCGTCCACGGAGATGTCGGGAGGGCGAGGGGTCGGTGGTGGCAAGATAGGAGTGGAAAGCTTGGCGGCAAGGCCCGGCCGGGGTGCCAGGAACGGCCCTCGGTGCAACCGGGTAGGTGCGGCGTCTCCACGGGGCGACCGGAGGGAGTCCGTGCGCTGGGGCGCTCGGGCGGTCTCGGATCGGGCACCGTGGCGCTTCCAGCCCGGCCCGCCCCGAAGCCCGGAGAGGCTCCCAGGGGCGGAGGGAGACCAAGGGCTTCCACCGTGAACGCACCGCGAGGGACGGGTCGGGGGCGGCCCCCGATCCGGACCTGAGGAGGAGGGGATGGTGGCGAGCCGTGCGGAACGGAGGCGTGTTCCCCGGCCGGTCATGGCCTACCTGGCGGTCCTGGGAGCCGGGATCCTCTGGGGCACCTCCGGCCCATTCAGCGTCACCCTTTTCCGGATGGGCCTTCCACCGGAGAGCGTGGCCCTTCTCAGAACGGTGGTCGGAGGCATCTTCCTCGCCCTCTTCCTGCTTTGGATGAACCCGGCTGGATTCAGGATCTCACGAAGGAACCTCGTGGCCATGATGGGCCTCGGTGGCGTCATCGTGGGAGTCTTCCAATTTTCCTTCCAGATGTCCACCGAGGCCATCGGGGTCCCGGCCACGGTGGCCCTCCTCTACCTGGCGCCCGCCTTCGTGGTGGCCGTCTCCCCGTGGATCCTGGCCGAGCGAATCACCTGGGTCCGGGCCGGGCTGGCAGCCGTGTCCGTGGTGGGAGTGTGGATGACGGTGTTCGGCTCCCGAGGGGTGGATGTGGAAATCACTCCTGAGGGCCTCTTCTGGGGCGTCATGTGCGGGGTGACCTACGGGAGCTACGCCATGTTCGGCCGCATCCTTTCACCCCGGCATGGCCCGCTCGCACCGCTGTTTTGGAGCACCCTGGGGGGAGCCATCCTTCTGGGGGTGGCCCTTCGGGGGATCGGCGCACAACTCATCCTGCCTTCCACTACGGAAGCATGGGTGATCCTCGTGATCTTCGGGTTCACGACGATCACCCTGGCCGCCCTTCTCCTCTTCTACGCCGTGGAGGTGGTGGACGCAGGGCGGGCGGCCATCGGAACCACCATCGAACCGTTCGTGGCGACGATCTTGGCGGTGGCGTTCCTGGAGCAGACCCTGGACGGAACGGGGTGGCTGGGGTTGATCGTCCTCGTGGCCGGAGTGGCAGGCGCCTACCGGGCCGGGGGACCGGCCCCTCCCGAGGGGGGACGAGGCGGGTGACGCGGGGATCCGGCCCGAGCCTTCCGGCGCCAGGACTTCTCCGGGGGGGCGACCGGTCAGGAGGGTGGAGGCAAACGGATCTCCACCTCGGCTCCGCCGTCGTCCCGGTTCCGAAGGATCAGCCGGCCTCCCGACCGCTCCACCACCTGACGAGCGTGAGTGAGGCCCAGCCCGAGGGAGTCCGACTCGGTGGTGAAGAAGGGCTCCGTCCCCTTCTCCAAGGCTTCAGGAGAGAACCCGCGACCCCGATCCAGCACCCGGACCGTGGGACCGTGGTCTCCATCCTCCACCACGACCTCCACCACCCGGTCCCCGGAAAAGCGAGCCCCGTTGACCATGAGGAGGTAGAGGGCGTCCTTCAGCCCCTCGGAAGGAAAGCGGGCCCGGACCGGTCGCTCCGACCCGCGGACCCGGACCGGAACGGCGTACTCGAGACCGAACTCCCGGGTAGTCTCCTGCACGGCCACCGAAAGATTATCCGACCGGACCTCTTCCTTCCGGTCCTGAGTGAAGAATTCCAGGTCGGCGAGGGCATCCAACGCCCGGGTAGCCGCCTCCGTGAGCCGCTTCGGGTCCTTCCCCGCCCCGTCCAGAGGTCGAACCACCGAGTTCCGGAGGTATCGGGCTATCCGGTCCAGGGCGTCGTCGCCGGCCGAAGCGCGCTCTCCTTCGCTTTGAGGTGCCGCCCGTTGTCCCGACCGCCCCTCCGCCAAGGCTCGTCGCAGCTCCCCCAGGGCTTCGGGCTCGTCCGGGCGGGGCGCGGGGGACACGGACCCGCTTCGGACCTCCCGAGCCAAGGCGTGAACCGCTTCGTCCGGCACGGAACCCACACCCCCCCGGCGCCAGAGATAGGCGGAAAGCCCAGCGAAGACCACCACGAGGATTGCCAGAAACGTCGTCATAACACCATCCCATTCCCGGATGCCTGCCAGGAACCGGGCTACCGCCCGGAAGCGGAGGGACAATGGGCTTCCAAGGCCCAGAGAGCAACCTCTCCCGAGCCAGGACCGGGAACGGACGCCGGAGAGTTGCCCGCATCACCGGCCGGAAATATCCTGTGGGCCGTTTCACCCCCTTAAGGGAAAAACCATGTCCGAGCTCCGGCGGATCGCGCGTGCGGCCCAGGAAAGCGGGGATCCGGAAAACCCCACCCCCGAGGAGTTGAGGGAGATCCTCACCTCGGTTCGCTCGGTGGCCGTGGTGGGCCTTTCGCGAGACCCTACCAAGGCGGCCCGGAGAGTCCCCTCCTATCTGGCGACAAAAGGCTTCGATGTGATCCCGGTGAACCCGAACGCGGAGCGGATCCTCGGACGGGAAAGCTACGGGAAGCTCGAGGAGGTGGAGGAGACCGTGGACCTGGTTCTGGTATTCCGGCCGTCGGAGGAGGCCGCACAGGTGGTGCGACGGGCGGCGGAGCGCCCCGAGAACCCGGTGATCTGGCTACAGGAAGGAATCACGAGCCCCCAGGAGGCCGCCCGGCTCCGGGCCACCGGAAGGCGGCTGGTCCAGGACCTCTGCATTTTCAAAGTCCACCGGGCATTGGACTAACGCTGAAGACGACGGGTTCAGACCTGGGTCACGGCTTCGGCCACGGACTCGGCGTGTCCCTTCGGTCGAACCCGCTTCCACACCTTCCGCACCGCTCCATCCTCTCCGATGAGGAAGGTGGTCCGCTCGATGCCCCACTTCTTCTTTCCGTAGACGTTCTTCTCCCTCCAAACCCCGTAGGCCTCGGCGACGGACCGTTCCTCATCGGCCAGGAGCGGGAAGGTCAGGTCGTACTTCTCCTTGAAGCCCCGATGATCCTCCACCGAATCGGGTGATACGCCGAGAACCACCGCCCCCTCCTTCTGGAAGCGCGGGAGCGCGTCCCGGAACTCACATGCCTCCGTCGTGCATCCGGGCGTGTCGTCCTTCGGGTAGAAGTACAGGATCACCTTCTTCCCCCGAAGGTCCGACAGACGAACATCCTCCCCCTCGTCGGAGGGGAGGGTGAAGTCCGGAGCCTTTTCCCCTTCCTCGATCATGACGCCTCCTTCGTGGTCCTGTCGCCTTCCGATGCAGTCCCATCGTCCTTCGATGATCCCCGAGCTCGGCGGCCCGGCGGGGAGTCATCCCCGGCGGCCGCAACCGCCCAACGGCACACCTCACTCCCCCGGGCTTCGCACGTCCCGTGGTCCACCTCTCCATGCCCTCCCAGGTCTCTCAGGAGAGCGGCCCGAAGGAGTCCGGTGACCAGGTGGCAAGCGTGTCCACCCGGGTCGCCTTCCAGGAAGATGGGATCCCGGGCTTCCAAAGCAATCCCTTCCCCGTCTGCGGGAGCCAGCACCGAGCGCCCGAACAGGGCCTTGGTTCGGCGAAGCACGTCCCGGCGGAGGAGCCGGAGGGTCACCCCCCGGGGCAGGATGCCCCGGACGCGCGCCATCCGACCCGGTTGTCCGTAGAGCTCGCGCCCCACCCACCGGAAGAGCTCCTCCGAATCGGGCCTCCGGGCTACCAGCCCGAAGAGGTCCCTGATTTCCGAGTCGGGAACCCTGCGACCGCGCTTGGCTTCATCCCGGTAATGTCGGATCCGTGCGTCTATCACCCCGCTGAGACCCAACCTCCGCGGCAACGTGATCGCCATGTTCTCGTCTTCCAGCACTTCGGCGGGAAGGTCATGGTCCCGGATGGCTTCCAGGAGCATCAACGCCACGAGCGCCCGGACGCGGCGCTTGGGCTTTCTCGTGGGTGGGTCGGGATGGGCGGGGTCGGACACAGTGTTCCCTCGGGCCGGGTGAGCGCGCTGACCGACTCCAATCTCGAACACGGGGTGCCCCCGATCAACGACGGCGGATTGCCCGGGGCTACCTCTTCTGGGTACCTTCCCGGGCGGCCGGTTGGGCCCTCCTTCTCCCCATATCCGAAGTGAAGAGCGATGAAGCGCTACCCCGCATACGATCCGCCGGAGTACGTGGACTGGCAAGCGGATCCCGAGCTGGTGAACCGGTATCGGACCCGGATCGAAGAGACTCCCGAACGAAAGCGGGAGGTGGAGGCCCTGGACGAAGAAGCCCTCCTGCGCCTCTACCGGGACCTCCTCAGGACCCGCCTCCTGGACATCGGGCTCAAGCGGTGGGTCCGGCAGGGAGTCATCTCCAAGGCCTGGCTCGGCACCGGAGAGGAAGCGGTGACGGTGGGAAGCGTCTTCGCGTTGCGACGGGACGAGGACGTGGTCTATCCCATGATCCGCAACGCCGGCGCCTGTCATATGATGGGAATGGAGATAGCCGACGTCTTCCGAGGGTACCTGGCCACCGTCGATTCACCCAACGGCGGCCGTGATCTGCATGTGGGGGACCTTGCCAAGGGGGTCATCCAACCCGTCAGTCAGATGGGGACGAACGCGCCCGTCATGGCAGGCGTGGCCCTGGGCTTCAAGCAGCGAGGCGAGGACCGGGTGGCTCTGACTTGGATCGGGGACGGCGCCACGCGGACCGGGGTTTGCCACGAAGGCGTGAATTTCGCCGCGGTGCAGGACCTCCCGGTCATCTACGTGCTGCAGAACAACCAGGTGGCTCTGGGAACCCGGCTGAACCAGCACAGCAGGGCCCCCATGTCCGCGTTCCCGGAAATGTACGGGATCCCTTCGGAGGAGTGCGACGGCAACCACATCCTGGATGTCTACGCGGCCACCGCCCTGGCGGCCCGTCGGTGCCGAGCCGGGGAGGGGCCGGTAGTGGTGGTGGCCCACACCTTCCGCATGGGAGGCCACGCCACCCACGACGAGCGGGAGGCGAGGGACACCTTTCCGGAGGAACTGTTCACGGAGTGGGGACGACGGGATCCCGTAGGCCTTTTCGAGGCTTACTTGGAAGAGGAAGGTCTGAAGAGGACGGTGCTGGAGGAGGTGGAGCGTGAGGTGACGGAGGAGGTGGAGGCGGCGGCGGAAGCCGCCCGCGAGTCCCTGGACCGCCAACCTGCGCCCGAAGACGCTCTCTACGAAGGGTTCACCGAGGGAGGAACCCTTCTTTCCCTCGATCTCCGTCCCGTTTGACCCCGACGCACGGACCTTGAAGCTGGAACCGAATCGGGCCATATTAGACAGGTACAATCCGAAGAGTACCATGACACTCAAAAGGGGTTCCACGACGGAGGGAGACGTCCGAGGTGGCACCCCTTTTCCAACTGAATCCTGCAACCCCAGGAAGGGAGATGGCTGAACTCCGCTCGAAGGATTTGATAGATGGTTCCGAGCGCAGCACGGACTCTCCCGTCGGCGAAATGACCGACGAAGAGCTCGTCACGGCCCACCTGGAAGGAACGCCGGACGCATTCAACGAGCTTTTCGAACGTTACCGGGAGCGCCTGATCCACTTCATCAGCAGAAAGACGGGAGATCCGGACCGAGCCCAGGACCTGGTCCAGGAGGCCTTCATCCGGGTCACCCGGCACCTGCATCGGTTCGATACGAGCAAGAAGTTCTCCACCTGGATCTACACGATCGCGAGCAACCTTTCGAAGAACGAGCTCCGTAACCGGTCCCGAAGCCCCCTCGTGCTCTTTCAGAAGCTGACGAACAATTGGGAGGACGACCACCGGCCGCTGCAGTTCGAGGATGGCACCATGAAGCCGGACGATCTCTACCGGAAGCGATATCTCGAACGCATCGTGGAGGACACGGTGAAGGAGCTTCCCGAGCACCACCGACTCGTCTTCCGTCTCCGGGAGCTGGAGGGCAAGAGCTACGAGGAGATCGCCGAGATCACGGGGGTGAACCTGGGCACGGTCAAAAGCCGGCTTCACCGGGCGAGGAACTCCTTCGCCCAGCGAATCGAGCACCTGCTCAACTGACCTTCGAACTCGGATGCCGGCGACCGCCGGCCGAGCCTTCGCCCCTCCGTTCGCCTCTCCGGCGACGGAGGGGCTTTTTTGGTGTAGGAAGGGCTTCGGTGGGAATGGCTGGGGAGAGGCGGCTCAGTGGAGCGTCATTCGGGCGGAGAGGGTCGTCGCAGGGTGAAGGGGGCTCATCTCAAGGGGATCCGAGGAACCATGTTCGACGAACTTCGACAGGCGTTCCGCCAGGCGGTGGAGAATTTCAAGACCGAACTGAACCGGGACCGGATGCCCGAGGCCGTGGACCGTTTGGTGGAGGCCATGCGGCGCGAGCTGAACAAGACGGAAGAGGCGGTGGAGCGCCTCAAGGAGGAAATCCGCTCCACCCTTCGGTCCGCGGAGGAGGAGCGCAAAGAGGCCGCCACCTGCCGACGAAGGGAAGAACTGGCTCGGGAGATCGATGACGACGAGACGGTTCAGGTGGCCCGGGGCTACGCCGAGAAACATGAAAAGCGTGCTCGCGTCCTGGAACGGAAGGCCCTGGCTCTGAGGGAGGAGCTCGAGCTCCGGGAGTCCGAGTTGGAGGAGATGACCCGGATGGTTCGGGAGGCCGATGTCCGAAGGGCCGACATGATGGCCCAGGCGAGCCGGGCCCAGGGGCGGAAGACCCTTCAGGAAGCCGACGCCCTCTTCGAGGAATTGCAGCGGATGAGCGAAAGGGTGGGAGACGAGGAATCGCGAGCCGAAGCCGCCAGGGCCTTCACCGAGGAAATGGCGGACGACGGGGTCGCTCCATCCGCCGACGGAGCCAAGGGCCCGGAAGTGGAGGAGCGCCTCCGGGAGCTCAAGCGACGGATGGGCATGGAGTAGAGGCTGCCGGGAACCGGGGGTGGCCGGAACCTCTCCTTCCGCCTAGATTAGCATCGCCTTGTGTGCGAGTGGAAAACAACCATTTCTAGCATCGGACGAGCGATGGAGAACTGGATCGGAGTGGGCATCTGGATCGTTCTGGGAGGCTTCATCGGCTACGCGATGAAGGCGGTGACCAAAGTCCCCGAGGAACAGCCGGGACACAACACCATCCTGGTCCTCTTCGGTGCCTTTGGAGCGGTGGTGGGAGGGATGCTGGGGGTGGGACTCTTCCATTTTCCCCACCCGTCGGCGCTCAGCGTCGGAGGGATGCTGAGCGCCGTCTTCCTGGCCGGCTTCATGGCGTGGCTCTATCGCCTGAGCATCCGCGTGTTCATCTGACGGTCAGGTAAACCTTCCTACCGCTCGCCTCCATGTCTCCCGAGGCGTATCTGGAAAGAGAGCTCCCCCGGTTCCGGGAGGAGCTCTTCGAATTTCTGAGGATTCCCTCGGTCAGCGCCCGGGAGGAAAATCGGGCCGACACGGCCCGGGCGGCCCGATGGCTTCACGAGCAGCTCCTCGAGATCGGACTCGAAGCTGAGGTGGCACCCACCGCCGGGCACCCTGTCGTAGTGGGACAGTGGATGGAGGCAGGTCCGTCGGCGCCCACCATCCTGGTCTACGGGCATTACGACGTCCAACCTCCGGAACCCATGGAGGAGTGGACCACCCCTCCCTTCGAACCGGGGGTTCGGGACGGTAGGATCTACGCTCGAGGGGCCACCGACGACAAGGGCCAGCTCTTCCTCCACCTGAAGGCACTGGAGTGCTTTCTGGCCACGGACGGGAGGCTGCCGGTGAACTTGGTCGCCCTGTTCGAAGGGGAGGAGGAGGTGGGCTCCCCCAACCTCCTCCCGTTCGTTGAGGAAAGGAGGGAACGCCTGACGGCCGACGCCGTCGTCATCTCGGACTCGAACATGTTCGCACCGGGCCTCCCTTCGCTCCTCTTCTCCCTCCGAGGCCTCGCGTACTTCGAGATCACCGTCCAAGGTCCGACCGGCGACCTCCATTCCGGGTCCTTCGGAGGTGCGGTGGAGAATCCTGCCAACGCCCTGGCCCGGATCCTGGCCTCTCTCCACGATGAGGGCGGGAGGATCGCCATCGACGGCTTCTACGACGACGTGGTGGAGTGGGACCAGGGCACCCGGGAAGCCCTTGGAGCCCTCCCATTCGATGAGGAGGAGTACCGGGCGTCCCTCGGCGTAGCCGCCTTGGGAGGGGAGAAGGGATACACGCCTCTGGAACGGACCTGGATCCGTCCTTCGTGCGACGTGAACGGTATCGTCGGCGGTTATACCGGAGAGGGGGCCAAGACCGTGCTTCCGTCTCGGGCGCGGGCAAAGGTGAGCTTTCGCCTGGTTCCGGACCAGCATCCGGAACGGGTGGCCGAGCTCCTCCGCCGCCATCTTCGGCAGGCCACCCCGCCGGGCGTGCGGTCCGAGATGCAGGTTCTGCACGGAGGGCTCCCATGGCGGGCCGAGCTGGAGGGTCCTTTCCTGGAAGCGGCCCGGAACGCGCTGGAGGTGGGATTCGGCCGCCGGCCCGTCCTCACCGGGGAAGGAGGGACGATCCCCATCGTCCGGGACCTGGAAGAGCTCCTTGGGGCCCAGGTGGTCCTTCTGGGCTTTGGACTTCCCGGGTCCAACATGCACGCGCCGAACGAGTGGTTCCCGGACGCCCATGTGGAGTCCGGCATCCGGACACTCGTCCACTTCTACCGGGAGGCCGGAAGACTCGGACCGAGCGGATGACGGCTGCCCTCCGGTCCGAGCCCACAGGCTGGGGAGCCGATTCTGACGCCGGCCACCCGGTGATGTGTCGCGGAAGTGCTGTGGCACATGACTGGATTCCTGGACCGTACGTACCGGAGGACTAACATGGAAGGCGAAGGCGAGCTCACCGTCTACGAAAAGCCCACCTGTACCACCTGCCGAAAGCTCAAGAAGCTCCTGGACGAGGAGGGAGTGGATTTCCAGCGGGTGAACTACTTCGTAGAGCCACTGGAGGAAGCCAAGCTCCGGGAGCTGCTCCGGAAGTCGGGGCTCGGGCCCCGGGAGGTTCTGAGAACCCGGGAGGCGCGGAAGCTCGGGATCGAGGACGACGATGGCCGTTCCGACGACGAAATCATCCAGCTCATCCTCGACGAGCCCAACCTCCTCCAGCGACCCATTGTGGAACGGGGGAACCGGGCAGTACTCGCCCGTCCCGTCGAGAACGTCCGAGAGCTCCTCGGCCGTTGAGGAACACCCCCGGGGTCCCTTTGGCCGGGACGTCCCACCCTCGGCTGGGTTGGTAGGGGATCCCTCCCGGGTTCCGAATCCACCGCGCGGGCGCCGGGCGGTCGATCTTCGGGGCGGAAGGGTGGGGTCAGGGGCCCGCCGGATCTTGGGGCAGGGAGGCGACAGCCCGGAGGAGGGCCCGGGCCTTGTTCAAGGTCTCCTCGTACTCCTTCCGGGGATCCGAATCCACCACCACCCCCGCTCCCGCCTGGACGTGGGCGACCCCCCTCTGGAGGAAGAGAGTACGGATGGCGATGGCCGTATCCATGGTGTGGCCGCCGTAACCGATGTGCCCCACGGCCCCGGCGTATGGGCCCCGACGGACGGGCTCCAGCTCGTCGATGATCTCCATGGCGCGGACCTTCGGGGCCCCGGAAACCGTCCCTGCAGGAAAGCAGGCCCGAAGCACGTCGAGAGCCGAGAAATCCTCCCTCACGCTCCCTTCCACCTGGCTGCACAGATGCATCACGTGGGAGTAGCGCTCCACCTCCATGAGCTCAGGGACGCGGACCGTTCCGTACTCCGAGACCCGTCCCACGTCGTTGCGCCCCAGGTCCACCAGCATCCGGTGCTCGGCCAACTCCTTCTCGTCCTCCTCCAGCTCGCGGGCAAGGGCCCGGTCCTCCTCGGGGGTGGCTCCTCTCGGTCGCGTTCCCGCAATGGGACGAACCGTCACCGTCCCATCCTCCAGTCTGGCGAGAACCTCCGGAGAGGATCCCACCAGAGCCAGGTCGTCCAGCTCCAGGAGGAAGAGGTAGGGCGAGGGGTTCAGGGTCCGGAGGGCGCGATACAGAGCAAAGGGGGAGTGGGCCATGGGCATGGAGAGGCGCTGGCTGAGAACCACCTGGAAGGCGTCGCCCGCCAGGATGTAATCCCGAACCCGTTCCACCGCTTCCTCGAAGGCCTCCTGGGTGAAGGTGCTCTCCACCACCGGGTCCGGAGAAGCGTCGGGCCGGAGCCGAAGCGCGGAGGGGGGCTCGTCGGTTCGAAGTCGCTCCTCCACCCGATCCAATTTCTGGGCGGCCTCGTCGTATCGCCGGCGAAGCTCCCCCTCGGAGAGGCCCGACTCCACCGGAACCGCCGCCACGAGCATCGCCCGCCCCAGCAAGTTGTCGATGGCAAGGACCACATCCGTGAACAGGAGGAGGGCTTCCGGAAGGCCGAGATCGTCGGGGGGAGGATGGGGAAGCCGTTCCAGGTACCGGACCCAGTCGTACGAGAAGTACCCCACGGCCCCTCCCCAGAACCGGGGGAGGCCGGGTACGGGGGCCGGCGTCCATTCCCGAAGATGGCGGTCCAGGTCACGGAGCGGATCCCGGTCCTCCCGGGGTATCCACCCGCCGTCGGGAGTCCAGGTTTCCACCGTCCCGGACCGAAGGCGCCACGCCCAACGAGGCTCCGTGCCCAGGAAGGTGTAGCGGGCCCACTGCTCCCCCCCGACCACCGACTCCAGGAGAAAGCCGAACGGACCCCGCCTGACCTTCCCGTAGGCGGTCACCGCCGTATCCAGATCGAAAAGGATCTCGCGGCGGAGGGGAACGATCCGGGCGTTCCGGGAAAGGCCTACGAAATCCTGGAAGCCGGGCACGAGGTCCATGGTCACGGATCCACCGATCTGCAAGGAGCCTGAGGAGGCCCGAATGTCCTCCGGAGCGCAAGGAAAGTCAACTCCCGTGGTGGCGGTGGATACCGGAGGCACCTTCACCGACCTGATACTCCTGGACTCCGAAGGGTTGAAAACCCTCAAGGTGCCCTCCACCCCCGACGACCCCTCGACGGCCGTCCTCCGCGGCCTCCGGGAACTCCTCCAAAGGAAGGGGAGCTTCCACCTCGTGCACGGATCCACGGTGGCCACCAACGCCCTGCTGGAACGGAAGGGAGCCCGGGTCTTCCTGGTGACGAACGACGGTTTCCAGGACGTGGTCGAGATCGGACGTCAGAACCGCCCTGAACTGTACGCACTCCACCCCGTCCGGCCCAGCCCCTTGGTGGACCGGGGAGACCGGGTGGGAATCGGCGGAAGGTTGGATCGGGATGGTCGAGAACTGAGCCCGCTGGATTCCACCGAGTTGGAGGAGCTTCCGGACCGGCTGGCCGACGCGGAGTCGGTGGCGGTTTCTCTGCTACACGCGTACGCCACCCCCGCTCACGAGGAAGAGGTGGCCCGCGTCCTCTCCGATCTTCCGGTCCCGGTTTCGCTGTCCTCCCGTATCCTGCCCGAGTACCGAGAATACGAGCGAACGGCCACCACCGTGGTGAACGCCTACGTCCGGCCCGTCATCTCCCGGTATCTGGGCCGACTCGCCACTTCGGCCGGAGCCGAAACCGTCCGAATCATGGGTTCGGACGGGGGAGCGCTGTCGGTGGAGCGAGCCTCCCAGGAGCCGGTACACACCGTCCTCTCCGGTCCGGCCGGAGGCGTGGTGGGAGCCCCGGAGTGGGGTCGGACCGTCGGGATGGACGAGATCCTCTCCTTCGATATGGGAGGCACCTCCACCGACGTAGCCCTGGCCCCAGGGCGCTTGATCCGGACCCGGGAGTTCCGGATCGCGGACACGCCGGTGGCCATTCCACTTCTGGACATCCATACGGTAGGAGCGGGAGGCGGCTCCATCGCCCGGATTGATCCCGGAGGGGTCCTTCGGGTGGGCCCGGAAAGCGCCGGCGCCCACCCGGGTCCCATCGTGTACGGACGGGGAGGCAGGGAAACAACAGTGACCGACGCTCATGTCCTCCTGGGCCGACTTCCTCCGGACGGTTTCCTGGGAGGTCGGGAGACGCTGGAATTGGAAGGACTGAAGGAGGCCGTGGCGGAGCTTTCCGGAGCCCTGGAACGCTCTCCCGAGGAAGCCGCCCTGGGCATCATCTCCGTGGCGAACACGGCCATGGAACGGGCCCTGCGGGTCATTTCGGTGGACCGGGGCCACGATCCCCGGAACTCCCTCCTGGTCGCATTTGGAGGAGCCGGAGGCCTGCACGCTGCAGAGCTCGCGGAGAGGCTGGGCATGAGCCGCGTGCTGATCCCGCCCGATCCGGGGCTCCTTTCGGCGTTCGGGATGTTGGTGGCACCGGTGGCCCGGGAGCACGCCCGGACGGTTCTCTTGTCCACCGACGAGCGCGGAACCGAGGATGCGGTTCGAAGGGAGCTGGACCGGATGGAGACGGAGGCCCGCTCGGTGATGGAGAAGGAAGGTCATGCCCCCGGGGCCGTCACGGTGGAGCGAACGGTGGATGCCCGCTACCGAGGACAAAGCTTCGAGCTCGGGGTCCCTGCGGAAGAATGGGTCACACGCTTCCACGAGCGGCATCTGGAGCGCTACGGGTACGAGCGGAGGGAACACCCCCTGGAAGCCGTCACACTCCGGGTCCGTCTTTCGGCGGCCGGTCGGACGCCTCCATCATCCCCCCTTCCCCCGGCTTCGGAGCCGGCACCCACCGGCGGGGGGGAAGTCTTCACGGAAGGAGGGTGGGTCCCCGTCCGCAGGTTCTGGCGCAGGAACTTGCCGGCGGGCCACCGCCTGGAGGGGCCGGCCCAGATCCTCGAGTACAGCTCCACCACTTGGATCCCGAACGGCTGGGAAGGAAAGGTACATCCGTCGGGGGCGCTGCTCCTCACCCGTTCGGGGCGGGCCGGGCCGGCCGCTCCCGGAGACGGGCGCCCGGATTAACGGCCGAGAGCGACCCCGTGGGAGGGATTCCTCAAGACGCGGAACGGGGAGCGGCCCGGCCCCGGATCGGGGAGCACCTCTACAACCCGGGGGAGAAGGTCCGGAAAGCGGTCGGGAAGATGGTCCTCACTGATGAAGATCCACTGCTCCACCGAAGGCACCCCCTCCGCCACCATCTGAAGGACCCTGAGAGCGACCTC
>SKSR01000300.1 GCA_007122885.1 Gemmatimonadota bacterium | reverse complement strand
GGTCGAGCCGAGGAACCACGGGCCCCGACCCTTCTTCCTGAAAGCGGAAGGGATCCTCCGAGCCAGTTCCGACAGGCCCGAGAGGGCTCCCCGCCGGCCTGCCGACCCGGAAGCCCGTCAGCCAGTGTCCAGGATCCGCGAAATGGCTCGCCGGTAACCCCGGGCGATCTCCTCCCCCCGTTCGTGGCGCCCGTCCCGGACGATCCACCGCCCCCCCACCATCACGTGGCGAACGGCGTTTCGGTTCCCGGAGAAGATCCAGGTGTCCAGAAGCTTCTCGGGAGACCGGGTCCGGAGGTCGGGGAGCTCCGGGTCCAGCACCACCAGGTCCGCCTGCCGGCCCGGCTCCAAAGCCCCCACCGGCCGGCCGGTGGCCTGGGCTCCTCCGGAGAGGGCACTGAGGAAGAGGGCCGTTCCCGTGGAGTCGTTCAAGGCCCGACCCAGAACATTTCTCTCCTCCCGGAGGAGGCGCTGGGCGTATTCCAGCCAACGGAGCTCTTCCACCGGGCTGATGGAGACGTGGCTGTCCGATCCCACCCCCCAGCGCCCACCGGCGGCGGCATACGCCTCCAGCGGAAAGATCCCGTCCCCCAGGTTGGCTTCGGTGGTCGGGCAGAGCCCCACCACGGCCCCTCGGGACGCCACCTGGGCCAGCTCCTGGCCCAGGGCGTGGGTGGCGTGCACCAGGCACCACCGACCGTCCACCGGAGCCCGGTCCAGGAGGAGCTCCACGGGCCGAAGGCCGCACCACTCCAGGCAGGCCTCCACTTCTCGCCGTTGCTCGGACACATGGATGTGGATGGGCCCTTCCGGGTCGAGGGACTCGTACCCCTCCAGGACCTCCTGCAAGGCATCGAGGGGAACGGCCCGGAGGCTGTGGAGGGCCAACCCGCTCCGGATTCTCCGGTCTTCAACCGCCTCGTCCCGCACCCGGGCCACAAGCTCCAAGAGCTCGTCCGGGGTCCGAAGGAACCGACACTGTCCGGGGCCCGGGGGAGCTCCACCGAACCCTCCGCTTCGGTAGAGAGCCGGAAGGTGCGTCAGACCGATCCCGGCGCGCTCGGCTCCAGCCAACACCCGGCGGGAGAGCTCCGCCGGGTCCTGGTAAGGACGACCGGCTGGATCCAGGTGGAGATAGTGGAACTCCACCACCGACGTGTAGCCTGCCAGGAGCATCTCCATGTAGACGAAGGCGGTCACCGCCTCCACGTCCTCCGGGGAGAGCCGCTGGAGGAAGGCGTAGAGGGTTTCCCGCCAACTCCAGAAGGTGTCGTCCGATCCACCGGGGGTTTCCGCCAAGCCGGCCATGGCTCGCTGGAAGGCATGGGAGTGAAGGTTCGGGACCCCAGGCACCGTGACCCCTCCGGTGGGCTCCCCTTCCCCGTCGGCGGAATCCGGCTCCACGCGGAGGAGGCTTCCGTCCCTTCCCACCTCCAGGAGGACTTCCCGGGCCCAGCCCCCGGGGAGGAGAGCCAGGTCGGCCCTGTAGCTGAAACGCTCCCCGTCCTCCCGGGGTCCGGACCCGGGGGCGTGGGAGGGAACGACATCCGTCATGGATTCCTCCTCTCTGCGCCTCGGCGATGCGCCGACCTCCGTCGGCGGCCGGCGGTCCGCGTGGGTGGGGGACGGCCGGGAGAATGCCTCGTGATACGATGGGACTCCCGGCGGAGCCCCGAAATCCCTAGGCTCGTAGTGCAGGGGGAACAAGTGGCGCCTTCGGGCAGACGACCCACGGTGGCCAAGCACTTCGGAGCCGGGGGGCTCCGGGGGCCCTGATCCGGGAAGCCCGTGCTCCGGCGCGGCCCTGGACCCTCGTCGGAGACGACAGCCGCAGGGGAGGTCCGGTCCATGGAACGCTGGGACGAGCTCTGGACGAACGTGCACCTGGCCACCCTGGCCGAGCCGGAAGGCGTCGGAGCCATGGACGACGGAGCCCTGGCCCTGACCGGCGACCGCATCGCCTGGGTGGGCTCTCGGAGCGAGCTCCCCGGCCCTCCAGGGGAACTGGCCCGGCGGGTCCGTGACGGGGGCGGAGGATGGCTGACCCCCGGGTTCGTCGACTCCCACACCCACCTGATCTTCGGAGGCAACCGGGCCCGTGAATTCGAGCGCCGACTCCAAGGGGTCACCTACGAGGAGCTGGCCCGGGAGGGGGGCGGAATTCGGGCCACGGTCCGGGCGACCCGGGCGGCCTCCACCGACGACCTCGTGCAGGGCGCTTTGGGGAGGGCCCGGGAGCTCCTTTCCCATGGCGTCACCACGGTGGAAGTGAAATCCGGATACGGCCTGGATGTGGAGACGGAGCTCCGGATGCTCAGGGCCGCCCGCCGACTCCAAGAGGAGACCCCCCTCTCGGTGCACGCCACTTTCCTGGGCGCCCACGCCCTGCCGGACGGATATCAGGGCCGGCGAGAGGAGTACCTGGAGCTCGTGGTCGCCGAAACCCTCCCCCGGGCACACGAGGAAGGGCTCGTGGACTCGGTGGACGCCTTCTGCGAGTCCATCGCATTCACCGGGGAGGAGTGCGCACGGGTCTTCGACGCGGCCGTGGAGCTGTGTCTCCCGGTTCGGCTCCACGCCGATCAGCTTTCGGACGGGCGCGGAGCCGAGCTCGCGGCCCGGTACGGGGCCCTCTCCGCGGACCATCTGGAGCACACCTCCGAGGCCGGGGTTCGGGCCATGGCCCGGGCAGGAGTCGTAGCAGGCCTCCTTCCGGGGGCGTTTTACTTCCTCCGGGAAGAAAAAACTCCCCCGGTGGAGCTTTTCCGTAGAGAGGGTGTGCCCATGATGGTGGCCACGGACTTGAACCCGGGAAGCTCCCCACTGCGCTCTCCACTGCTGGCCATGAACATGGCGTGCACCCTCTTCGGTCTCACCCCGGAGGAGGCGCTGGCCGGAGTTACTCGGAACGGAGCGCGGGCCTTGGGCCTTCAAGACCGAATCGGCACCCTGGAAGCTGGAAGGGACGCCGACCTGGCTCTCTGGGACGTGGACGATCCGGCGGAGCTGGCGTACTGGATCGGGGGCAATCCCTGCCGCGCCGTTGTGAAGGGCGGTCGGCCGGCGTGGAGCCGGGAGGGCCCTACCCCCGGCCCGCCCCCTGACGCCGTCCCCTAGGATCCGCCCCGCGCCCGGTGGGTCCCTCCCTCCTGCTGCTGCAAGACCTCCTCCAGGAAGGGGCGAACCGCTTCCAGGCTCCGCTCCGGAGCCTCTTCCATGGCCAAGTGCCCTACACCCGGAAGCACGACGAGGCGCGAGCAGGGGAGATCCTGGACCCATCGCTCCGCCAGCTCCACCGGGGTATACCGGTCCTCCTCACCCCAGATCACCAGGGTCGGGGCCGTTACCTCCTCCACCCAATCGGGCTCCCGGTGTCGCAGCTCCTCCATGAGCTCGGCCAGGGCCCGGAAGCCCTGGCGAGCTCCCGGGGCCCGGATCAGATCGTAGTAACGGTCCACCACCCCCGGCTCCACCCGCTCCGGGTCCCCGTAGGCGTCCCGGACGGCCCGCGAGATCACCCATCGAGGGGTGATCCGGACGGCCGCCGATCCCACCACCGGTCGGAGCGGGAGGCGGAGAATCCAGGGAAGCTCCTGGGGGTAGCCGGCAGGGCTCACCAGGACCAACGCCCGGACGCGCTCGGGATTTCGGGCGGCGTACAGGGCGGACAGGTAGCCGCCCAGGGAGTTCCCCACGAGAACCACCTCCTCCAGGCGCAGTCGCTCCAGGAGCTCGTCCAGCACCTGGAGATGCATGTCCGGGTGGTATCGGCGGTCAGGGTGGGGCCCGCTGAGCCCGAAGGGAGGGAGGTCGTAGCGAGTGACCCGGTACTGGCTCCGTAGGGACCGTGCCCACGCGTCCCAGGTGTGGAGGGACGCTGCCGTTCCGTGAAGGAGGACGAGGGGGACGCCCTCCCCCTCGTCGGTCAGATGGATCCGCATCCCTCCGATCTCGTGGAAGACCGAGTTCGGCGTTCCGTACCGGAAGGCCAGGTCGTCCGGGTCGGGGGTACGGACGGCCTGACATGCGGCCGAAAGGACCGCCAGGAGGAGTAGCGGGGCCAGCCGTGGGGCCGTTCTCATCAAGGACACCCACAGTGGGTGGGCACGCCAGGATCCGGAACGACGGGCACCCCCCACGCGCACCTACACCCAGGTCCCCACTTCCTCCGCCACCCGACGCACCCCTTCCACCACCCGAGGGCAGAACGCCTCCACGAAGTCGTCCTCGTCGTTCCGGTCCCGGAAAGTGAATTCATCGTACCCCTCCAGGGCCCGGGCGCCGTCGAAGTCTACATACGCCATCCGGGCGGAGAGGTCCGGCGCCGCGCAACCGAAGGCCTCTCCGGGCAGAGCGGCCACCCCGGTCCGCTCCAGGAGGTGCTCGCAGAGGGCCCGACCGCTTTCGATGCCCTGGGACTCCAGGGACTCCCGGTGCCGGGAGAAATCCGGGAAGAGGTAGAACGCTCCCTCGGGCCGGGGAATCCGAGCACCTGCCGCATCCAGGACTTCCACCGTGTAACGACCCAGCATTTTCAAGATGTGCCGGCACTTGCGAAGATAGGCGTCGATTCGGGGGTCGCCCCCGAAGGCGGAGATCGCCGCGTACTGGATCGGGGCCGAGGTGGAGGTGAAGGTTTCACTGGCCGCTACTGCCAGGGTCCGGAGGAGCTTCCCCTGGAGCTGGGGAAAGAGGAAGTAGCCGAGCCTCCAACCTCCGGCGCCGCACCACTTGCTGATCCCCCCGCTGATGATCGTACCGCGCCGGTAGTGGCGGGCGATGGACACATGCTCTCCCTCATGGTGGAGCTCCCCGTATATCTCGTCGGAGAGGAGGACCACCTCGTACTTCCGCGCCACGTCCGCCAACTCCTCGAGCTCCTCCGGCCTCAGGGTGGCACCCGTGGGATTGGAGGGGTAGTTGAGGATGGCGAGACGCGGTCGGTCCGGGTCTTCCCGGCAGTGGGCGTCAAGGGTCTCGGCGGAGAGCATCCATCGGTCCCTTCCTCGGGTAGGGAGCCAGTGGACGTGCCGCCCGATGATCCGGGCCTGGGGGGCGTAGGAGACCCAGCTCGGCGTGGGGATGACCAGGTCGCCGTAATAGACGAGCTGTACCAGGAACATGAGCTCCTTGGAGCCAGGCCCTACGAGAACCTGGTCGGCGGTATAGGACGAATCGTTGACCCGGCTGTGGTACTGGGCGATGGCCTCCCGGAGCTCAGGGAGGCCCTCCACCGGCAGATAGTCCTTCTGGTGGGCATTGTCCATCAGGGACTGCCGCATGGGCTCGGGCACTGGAAAGGGGGACTGGCCCAGGCCGAAGTTGTACACGTTACGCCCTTTCCCCAGGAGCTCCTTGTACCGCTCGTTGATGGCCAGGGTAGCCGATTTCGGAAGGCCGCTGACGTTGAGGTTCAGGGAGTTCGTCACTGGAGGGGCGCCTCGCGTTCGGGTTCGTTCCAACCCTTAAAAGCCCATGAGCATGCACGATCGTTCCACTTCCGAGTCCACCATACCAGAGGGACGGCTCCTTTGGGAGCCGACCCCCGAAGCCGTCCAGCGAGCCGCTGTCACGGACTTCATGGCGTGGCTCCGGCGAGAAAAGGGACGAAGCTTCGGGAGCTATCCGGAGCTCTGGGAGTGGTCGGTCACCGAGCTCGAGGACTTCTGGGCCGCGATCTGGGATTACTTCCGGATTCCGGCCACTCACAACTACGAGACGGTCCTGGAAGAGAGGACGATGCCCGGGGCCCGGTGGTTTCCGGGAGCCCGCCTCAACTTCGTGGACCAGGTGTTTCGGCACCGGGACCGGGAAGGGCCCGCTCTCATCTATCAGGACGAGGCCTCCGGCCCCCGAAGTCTTTCCTGGAGCGAGCTCCACCGGCAGACCGCCTCGGCGGCCTCGGCCCTCCGAGAGCTGGGCGTGGGCCCCGGGGACCGTGTCGCCGCGTACATCACCAACGGACCGGAAGCCGTGGTGGCCATGCTCGCCACGGCGTCGTTGGGCGCCGTCTGGTCGAGCGCCTCCCCGGACTTCGGGGCTGACAGCCTGGTTGAACGCTTCGGTCAGGTGGGCCCCAAGGTCCTGGTGGCCGTGGACGGCTATCGGTACGGTGGGAAGGCCTTCGACCGGATGGAGACGGTTGCACGGCTCCAGCGGGAGATCCCGGAGCTCGAGTACACGCTCCTCATCGCCACCCTCTCGGAGGAGCCCGACCTCTCTCCCCTCCCCAACGCCGCCGGAACGATTCCGTGGCCCCACATCCTTAGGGAGCCGGGCGTGGACCTGGAGCCTGAGCCGTTCCCATTCGACCACCCCCTCTGGATCCTCTACTCCTCGGGAACCACGGGGCTCCCCAAGGCCATCGTCCATGGCCACGGCGGGATGCTTCTGGAGCACCTGAAGTACATGGCCTTCCATGCCGACGTCCGCCCGGGCGACCGGTTCTTCTGGTTCACCACCACCGGTTGGATGATGTGGAACGTGGTGGTGGCCGCGCTGCTGCGGGGGGCCACGGCCGTCCTCTACGAAGGAAGCCCGGGTTACCCGAGCCTGGACGCCCTCTGGGACCTGGCGGAAGAGCAGCGCCTCACCCACCTGGGCGCCAGCGCCGCGTACCTCACCGCGTGCATGAAGGAGGGGCTTGCTCCCGTCAGGGGCCGGGACCTCTCGGAGCTCCGGATGGTGGGTTCCACCGGCTCTCCCCTGCCGCCGGAGGCCTTCCGGTGGGTCTACGACACCGTGAGCAGCCGAATCTTCCTCAACTCCACCAGCGGCGGAACCGACATTTGCAGCAGCTTCGTGGGCGGCAGCCCCCTCCTTCCCGTCCACGCCGGCGAGATCCAGGGCCGGACGCTGGGGGCCAAGGTGGAGGCGTACGACGAGGAGGGCCGGCCGGTGGTGGACCAGGTGGGGGAGATGGTGGTCACCGAGCCCATGCCCTGCATGCCCCTCCGGTTCTGGGGCGATGAGGACGGAAGCCGCTACCGGGAGAGTTACTTCGAGACGTTTCCGGGGGTCTGGCGGCACGGGGACTGGATCAAGGTGACCTCCCGGGCAAGTTGCGTCGTCTACGGGCGTTCCGACGCCACCCTGAACCGGATGGGGGTCAGGATCGGAACCAGCGAGATCTACAGGGCCGTGGAGGAAGCCGCCCGGGTGAAGGACAGCCTGGTCGTGAGCCTGGAGAGGGAGGACGGGTCGTGGCACATGCCCCTCTTCGTCCAGCTCGCCGCCCGGGACGCCTTGGACGAGGAGTTGGAGGGGGAGATCCGGACCCGGATACGGAAGCGAATCTCCCCCCGCTTCATGCCGGATGAAGTCGTCCAGGTGGAGGAGATCCCCTACACCCTGAGCGGAAAGAAGATGGAAAAGCCGGTGAAGGAGATCC
This sequence comes from Gemmatimonadota bacterium, assembly GCA_007122885.1. Taxonomy (GTDB): domain Bacteria; phylum Gemmatimonadota; class Gemmatimonadetes; order Longimicrobiales; family Gaopeijiaceae; genus SKSR01. The sequence continues at coordinate 1,500 of SKSR01000300.1, read as the reverse complement.
TGCAGGGGACGCCGCTGGAGGAAGCGGCGAGCCCGGACTCCATGCGGAACCCGGAGGCCCTGCAGGTCTTCCGGGTACGGGCCCACGGTCCGGAAACCCCGGACGGGAAGGAGCCGGGAGGCTGACCGCGAAGGCGAGAACCGGCGCCGGCGGCTTGCCCCGGCTTCCTTCCCGGCGTAGGCTACCTGCGGATTCGAACGAACACCCATTCAACTCTCACGGGCGGCTCCGGTCCGTCCCACACACGGTGATGAACGACAATGAAAAAGCATACGATCGGCGTGATCCCCGGCGACGGAATCGGTCCCGAAGTGGCGGACGAGGGACTCAAGGTCCTTTCAGCGGTGGCGGAGCTGGAAGGCTTCGACTATGAGCTGGTGGAGTATCCCTACAGTGGTCAGCACTATCTGGACACGGGCGAGCTCGTACCGGACAGCGCCATCGAGGAGTGGAAGGGACTGGACGCCATCTTCCTGGGGGCCATCGGCCATCCGGACGTGGAGCCGGGGCTCGTGGAACGCTCCGTGATCCTGGGTCTTCGTTTCGGGCTCGACCTCTACGTGAACCTCCGGCCCATCAAGCTCTACTCGGAAAACCTGGGTCCCCTCAAGGGGAAGGGGCCGGACGACATCGACTTCGCCGTGGTCCGGGAGAACACGGAGGGGCTCTACGCGCAGATCGGGGGAGCCCTCCGTGAGAACACGGAGGACGAGGTGGCGCTGGTCAACGGAATCTACACATGGAAGGGGTGTGAGCGGGCCGTCCGGTACGCCTTCGAGCTGGCCCGGAAGCGTGCGGAGCAGCGGGGAGCCGACGGCCGGGCTCCCCGGGTCACCCTGGTGGACAAGTCCAACGCCATTCGGCCCCACGCCATCTGGCTCCGGGCCTTGGAGGCCGTGTCCAAGGACTTCCCGGAGGTGGAGACGGACCACCAGTACGTGGACGCGGCGTGCATGTGGATGATCAAGGATCCGGACTGGTTCGACGTGGTGGTGACCACGAACCTCTTCGGCGACATCATCACGGATCTGGGGGCCATGCTTCAAGGGGGGATGGGGATCGCCGCATCCGGAAACATCCACCCCGGCAAGACCTCCATGTTCGAGCCCATCCACGGCTCCGCCCCCCGCCACGCCGGAAAGAAGGTGGCGTCGCCCATGGGGGCGATCATGGCGGTAGGGATGATGCTCGACTACCTGGGAGAGGAGAAGGCCGCCCAGCGGATCGACGAAGCGGCGGGAAGGCTCCTCCAGGACGGGACCATCCCTTCCCTGGGGTCCCGGAGCGGAATCCCCACCGACGTCATGGGCGACATGGTGGTGGCCGCCCTCCGAGGCGAGGCGATTCCGGATCCCTGAACTTGTCCGAATACCCGCTCCAGGGGCGGACGGACCGGTGGCCCACCGGTCCGTCCCTCGAAGGCAAGGGGAGCGCCCTACCTAGTGTAGTGTCGCAGAAGTCCCGTGGCATTTGAGCGCCGCTGCATCCGCTCCAGCTGTG
>SKSR01000053.1 GCA_007122885.1 Gemmatimonadota bacterium | reverse complement strand
TCCCCCTTTCTCGCGATCTGGACCGGAGGTGAGGTCCCCGGGCCGCGCCGCGAGTCCTCAGCTCGGCTGGGGCAGCCGTTCCAGCGCCGACGTGACCGGGGGATCCAGGTGGACGTCGAGCTGGGGGAAGGCGATGGTGATGCCGGCGTCCTTGAGTGCCCACCAGATGGCCTGGTTCAGCTCGGAAACCTGACGGTTCGACCGCCACGGGTCTGAGATCCAGACCGAGAGCTGCCATACCACGGAAGAGTCTCCGAACTCCGAGAGAAGGACCACGGGATCCCGGTCCTCGATCCGCCCGGGAAGGCTCCGCCCTACGGAGTCGAGGGTTTCCCGGACGTTTCGCATGTCGGAGCCGTACTCGACGCCCACATGGGCCCGAATGCGGTACAGGGAGTCCCGGTAGGTGAAGTTCTTCACCGAGGTCTGGGCCAGAGTGGCGTTCGGGATGATGATGTCCTCCTCGTCGCGGGTTCGGGCCACGGTGGTCCGTATCCCCATCTTCCGGACCCGGACCACCCGCTCCTCCACCTCCACCACGTCCCCGGGGCGGATGCCTCCTTCCACCAGTAGGATCAGCCCGGATACGAAGTTTCTGGCGATGTCCTGCATGGCGAAGCCCAAGCCTACCGCGAAGATGGCTCCGGCCGTGAAGAGGGCTCCCAACGGGATCCCCAACGTATCCAGCACGATGGCGAGGCCCACCGCCAAAATGCTGTAGTGGAGCAGACGGCGCGTAACCTGGATCGTTCCCACGTCGTGCACGCCCCGGGCCCGGAAGGTCCGCTCCACGGCCCGCTGGACGAAATTGGACAGAATCCAGGTGGCCGCCGCCAGAAGCCCCACGGTGAAAATGGTCATCGGGGTCACCCAGTGCCCCGAGATCTCGAAGAGCTGGAGGTTCACCAACTGGCGAATCAGGACGAGAACGTCGGAGAAATCCATGGCACACTCCCGGGATCGAAGGGACGGGTGTCCGGGAGTGTGCCCTCCTCCCTGCGGAAAGTCCAGCGAGGAGGCGCCCCCCGAGGTGGAAACGGTTCCCTCGGCCGAACCCGCCTGCGACGGCGTAAGATCGGGACCTCGCCGGCGAGGAGGATCCTCCTCCGGGGCCGGGGGTTGGAGGGCCCATGGGCGACGGTGAGATTCCGCAGGAGTTGAGGTCCCTCTGGGCCATGCTTCGGGACCCCCCGGAAGGGCACCCCCGATTGGCCGAGCTCCGCAGCCTCTGCAGGGAGGCCACCGAGGACTCGGTTTTGCGGGACCTCGAGCGGGCCCGCGGGCTGGTGAAGGCCCTTCCGAGCGAGCACCGTCGGCGGGGGGAGCGGTATGTGGAGCTCCTGGAGCAGCTCGAGCGTTGGCTACACGACTTGTGAGGGGCGGCGGGAGTGGTGCGGATCGCGCGTTGCGAGGAAGCGGGTCCTTGGTCCGGGGGTGGTGTCGGCCAGGGGGCTCAAAGAGCCCGTTCCGGGGCTCCTGACCCGGGGCTCAGAGAGCTCCCCTGAGGGTTTCCCCTACCCTTTCCAGGGCGGGGCCCAAGGCCTCCGGCGGCTCCCCGTATCCGATCCTCAAGAAGCCGTCCAGCCCGAATTGCGCTCCCGGGACCACGAGGACGTCCTGCTCCACCCGTATCCGCTCGGCCAGCTTCGGGGAAGTGGGTCCGGAGCGGAACCCCAGGTATGCCACCGCTCCGGCCTGGGGCGGGACGAGGCGGAAGGGCTCTCCCAGACCTCGGGCCCACTCCTCCACCAACGGCAGGTTGTTCTTGAGAATGGACCGGGTCCGCTCCAGGATTCGGGGGCGCACGTCCTGCCGGAGGGCGATGGCGGCCATGGTGTCCGAGAGGGCGCCAGGGGCGATGCTCGTGTAGTCGGTCCGGCCCCAGAGTTCTTCGGCCACTTCCGAAGGGGCCACCACCCATCCGACCCGGAGTCCCGGAAGGCCGTACGCCTTGGAGAGGGAGCCGGTGACCAGGACGCGCTCGTAGCGACCTTGGAAGCTCGGTGACTCGGTACCTTCCAGCTCGGCGCCCCGGTATACCTCGTCGGCCAGGATCCATGCACCGCTCCTCTCCGCCGCCTGTACGATCCGGTCCATGGCCTCGGTGGAGAGGATCGACCCCAGGGGGTTGTTCGGATTCGTAACGAGGATGAAGGAGGGGCCGGCGTTCACCGCTTCCTCCAGCGCCCCCGGGTCCGGCTCCCAGCCCCGTTCCTCCACCAAGGGGACCCGTAGGGTCTCTCCCCCCAGGCTCCGCACGAGCCCTGGAACCTGCATGTACGTGGGCACCACCACCGCCACCGGCCTCCCAGGCTCCATGAGCTGCCAGGTGGCGACGAAGTTGGCTTCGGCGCCCCCTGCGGTCACCACCACCTGATCGGGGGTAGCGGCGGGGTAGAGCGAGGCGATCCGGCTTCTGAGCTTCCTCGAGCCGTTGGTGGGGGGATAGCCCAGGCGAGAGGCCAGGAGTGGATCCACATCCTCACCGACCAACTCCATGAGCTCCCCCGTGGAAAGCGGGTGGACCCCGCTCTCCGAGAGGTTATAGGCCACCCGGTGCTCGTACCAGGACTGCCAGCGTTCCAGATGGAAGGGCTCGTAGCGCACGGTTCGCTCCATCATTCATCGCGGCGGTGGGCGGTGGGCGAACCATCGTACCCTGGGGGGGGCTCCGGGGCAAGCCGGCTCGTGGAAGGGCGCTCGGGCGCCGCCGGCCCTTCCCGCCGGTTCTCCATGGACGCCACCTCCTCTATATTGATGGCTCGCACTCTGGCAGGCCCCCGTGATTCGCCCATTCTGGCTGGAGTTCCATGAGCGAGATCCGACTTCCCGACGCTCTCGTGGAGCCCGACGGAGGCTCCATCGTCCTCGTGGTCCTGGACGGGGTGGGCGGGCTCCCCCACGCGGAAACCGGTCTCACGGAGTTGGAAGCGGCCCGGACCCCCAACCTGGACGCTCTGGCCACGGAGAGCTCTCTGGGAATGCACTCACCGGTGGCTCCGGGCATCACCCCCGGGAGCGGCCCGGGGCACCTGGCACTCTTCGGGTACGACCCGGTGGAGACGGTGGTCGGGCGAGGGGCGTTGAGTGCTCTGGGGGTGGGGTTCGAGCTGGAGCCGGGGGACCTGGCCGTTCGACTGAACCTGGCCACCCTGGACTCGGAAGGGAGGGTTCAGGACCGGAGGGCGGGCCGCCCGTCGGACGACGAGGGCCGGAGGGTGGTGAAGAAGCTTCGGGACGGAATCACCGTCCCGGGGGGGCTCGAGCTCTTCCTCATGCACGAAAAGGAGCACCGGGCGGTCCTGGTCCTTCGTGGAGGCGATTTGAGCGACCGGATCCAGGAGACCGACCCCCAGGAGGAAGGCGTTCCCGCCTTGGCTCCCGAGCCCCTGACTCCCGAGGCCAGGGAAACCTCCAGGGTTCTGGCCGGGATTCTCAACGAGGTGCCCCGGATCCTGAGCGACGAGGAGCAAGTGACCGGCGTCCTGGCCCGAGGTTTCGCAAGCTACCAGGGATTTCCCACTGTGGCGGACCGATTCGGGCTGCGGGGTGTGGCCGTAGCCGGCTACCCCATGTACCGGGGAGTGGCTCGGCTCGTAGGGATGGAGTCGGCCGGCGATCCGGAAAGCGACGAGGACGCTGTGGCGCTACTGGAGTCCATCTTCGGTGGCTACGACTTCCACTTCCTCCACTTCAAGGCGCCGGACGCCCGGGGCGAGGACGGGGATTTCGACGGAAAGGTCCGAGCCCTGGAGGCGGTGGACGCTTTCATCCCCCGGGTCCGGGCGCTGGAGCCCGACGTTCTGTTGGTGACCGGAGATCACTCTACCCCGGCGTCGATGCGGGCCCACAGCTGGCACGCGGTCCCGGTATTGCTCCACTCGCGCTGGGCGCGTCCCACGGGCGCGGCCTTCTGCGAGGGGGTAGCCCGAGGAGGGGATTTGGGATTGGTCCGAGGAAAGGATCTCATGTCCCTGGCGCTGGCTCACGCCGGTCGCTTGAGGAAGTTCGGTGCCTGAAGGGATGGCGGGCCCCGTCTCCGAGGGCGAGGATCGGCCGGTCCTCAAGCGGGCCCTGAACATGGGAGAGGACGGGGACTGGCAAGGCATGGCCGACACCTTGCTGGAGGCCTTGGAGGACGATCCCGACGATCCGGTCATCCTCTGTTGGTTGGGTACCGCCGAACGGGAACTGGGCCTGGAGGGTGTGGCGTACGAGAGGTTCCGTCGGTGTCTCGCGGGCCAGCCGGAGGACCCACTGATCCTGGCTACGGCCGGAACCGCACTGGCGTCCTTCGACGACCCGGAGGCCGAGCCGGCCCTCCGGGCGGCCGCGAAGCTGGCCCCGAACCTCTCGGCGGTTCGCTGGCGGTACGGAGCCTTCCTGTCCCGCGAGGGCCTTTTCGACGATGCGCTCCGGGAGTTGGACGCGGCCCGGGAGTCGGCCCCCGAGGACCCCACCATCCGCTTCGAACGGGCGGTGGCCCTGGGCTTGAAAGGAGATCTGGACGAGGCCGCCGAAGAGTTGGAGGCCTGCCTGGAGCTGGAACCCTCGCATGACTGGGCTCTCCTGGTCCTGGGGCTGGTCCGCGTCGAGCTGGGCGAAGTGGACGCGGCTGCCCTCGCTCTCGTGGAGGGAGCCCGGGAGCGACCAGAGGATGTGGAAGCTCAGTGCCTGGCGGCGTTGGCCCTGGCCGGCCTCGGGAGGGACGGCGAGGCGTACGAAATGGTCGAACGGGCTCGGATGAGGGCCGAGGGTGCCCACAAGAGCCTGGTCGCCGAGGTGGAGGAGCGGGTGGAGGAAGGGTCGGACGAGGCTCTGGCCTTCCTCCATGGGGCGATGGCTCCCAGCACCCTTCGGGAGCGCTTCATGGCCCGGCCCTGACGGACCCTTTCGGGGGATGAGATCAGAAGAGAACTCTCGATCCAGGAGCGAATGTGCTTTCCATCGAGTTCGAACGGCACCGGCTCGACAATGGCCTGACGGTGGTGCTTTCGCCGGACCGGAGGGTGCCGGTGGTGGCCGTGAACCTCTGGTATCGGGTGGGGTCCCGGAACGAGCGGGAGGGCCGAACGGGGTTCGCCCACCTCTTCGAGCACATGATGTTCCAGGGGTCGGCCCACGTGCCCAAGAACCGGCATTTCGAGCTGGTGGAAAAGGCCGGGGGGACCTTGAACGCGAGCACTTGGTTCGATCGGACGAACTACTTCGAGACCCTCCCCTCCCACCACCTTTCGCTCGCCCTCTGGTTGGAGTCGGACCGGATGGGCTGGTTCCTTCCAGCCATCACTCAAGAGAAGCTGGACAACCAGCGGGGTGTGGTGCTCAACGAACGGAAACAACGCTACGAGAACCAGCCGTACGGGGATTGGGACGAGCGCATGCAGCGCCTGCTGTTCCCGCCCGAGCATCCCTATCACCACACGGTCATCGGCTCTGTGGAGGACATCGAGTCGGCCACTCTGGACGATGTGGAGGAATTCTTCCGCACCTTCTACACGCCGAACAACGCCGTCCTTACCATCTGTGGCGATTTCGACGAAACCGGGGCGATGGAGCTGGTGGAGGAGCATTTCGGAGAAATCCCCCGAAGCGCCCCGCCACCCCCGGTTCCCGGGACCGTGGAGATCCCCCTGAAGGTGGGTGAGACCCGCAGCGAGCGCGTGCCTTCCCAGGTTCCGCTCCCCAGGAGCTATATCGGCTTTCGAATCCCGTCCTTCCACGACGACCGTTACCACGCCGCCCAGGTGACTGCGGCCGTACTCGGGGACGGGAAGGCTTCACGGATCTACCGCTCCCTGGTGCGGGAGAAGCGGGTGGCCAAGGACGTGGTGAGCTACGCTTTCCCCTTGACCACCGGCGTGAGCATGCTCCTGCTGGGGGTGACGGGGCACTCGGCCACCGATCCCGACGTTCTGGAGGCGGAGGTCTTCCGGGAGGTGGAGGCGCTGGGCTCGGTGGAGCGACGGGAGGTGGAACGTGCGGTGGCGCTGGAGGAGACACGGCTTGTGGGGGAGCTGGAGCAGGTGGCCTCCCGGGCGGACCTGCTCTCCCTCTTCCAGACCCATTTCGACGACCCTGGTCGTTTGAACGGCGAGCTGGATCGAATCCGCGCGGTGTCACCTCAGGATGTAGGGAACTTCTCTCGGGAGTTGCTCCAGGACGACAACCGGGTCGTCGTGACGTACGTTCCCGAAGAACCCCGGGAGGAGGAATGAGCGACGTGCCGGCAGAATCCCTTCGTCGCCGGAGCGAGCCCCCCGTGCCCGGTACGGTGCGCTCGTTCGATCCACCCTCCCTGGCCTCGGAGGCTCTGGACAACGGCTTGGCCCTTCGGTTGGCTCCCCGGCCGGGCCTCCCCGTCGTGGCGCTCAGTCTGGTCGTTGAAGGGGGGGAAGCGGCGGTGCCGTCGGACCGGGCCGGGCTCGGCTTGGTGGCGGGCCGGAGCCTGCAGGGGGGAACCCGAATGCGAAGCGGGACGGAGCTCGCCGAGGCGCTTGAGGGCCTGGGGACCGAGCTTCACACCCGGACGGGTTGGGATGCCACCACGCTCACGATGACGTGCGTTTCCGACCGTTTGGAGGAAGCAGCGGCCCTCTTGGCCGAAGTCGTCCGCTTTCCGTCGTTCCCCGAAGGCGAAGTGGCCCGGGTCCTGGAGGAACACGGAGCGGCCCTGAGGCAGCGGCAGATGGACCCGGCGGGTGTGGCCGCGGACGCCTTCTTGCCCCTCGTCTACGGCACCGGTGTGCCTTACTCCCGGCCCCTCCCGGGTTCGTGGGAGACCCTGGAGACCTTCACCCGTGAGCGGATTCGAACCTGGGTGGAGGAGCGGTATCGCCCGGAAGGCGGCGGGCTGGTGGTGGCTGGGGATGTGGATCCTGACGCAGTACGGGACCTGGTCGGGAAGCATTTCGGGGACTGGGCCGGGACCGCCCCCTCTCCTGCGGCGGTGGCGGCCGGTGCGGCCCAACGCGCCAGGAGAGTGGTCGTGGTGGACCGGCCTGGAGCGGTCCAGTCGGAGCTCCGGATCGGCCATGTGGGAGTTCCCAGGACAACTCCGGATTTCCACGCCCTCCGTGTGGGGAACGCGATCCTCGGAGGCGCCTTCACGAGCCGCCTGAACCTGAATCTAAGGGAACGCCAAGGCTTCACCTACGGGGTTCGGTCCCGGTTCGCGTATCGGCGGGGCGCCGGACCCTTCTCCATTTCCACGGCGGTCTCCACGGAGGTGACGGCCCCGGCGGTTCGGGAGGCCGTGGGGGAAGCGGAAAGCCTGATCGAGGACGGCCCCACGAAGCGCGAGGTGGAGCAGGCAAAAGAGTACCTGGTCGGGGTCTTCCCTCTCCAGTTCGAGACCTCACGACAGTTGGCCGGTCGAGCCGCCGAGCTTTTGATCTACGGCCTCCCGGAGGACGAGCACGTACGGTTCCGGGATCGGATCCGGGAGGTATCGGAAGAGGATGTTCACACGGTCCTTCGGCGGCACGTCCGTCCGGACCAGTTCCAGATCCTGGTGGCAGGGGACGCGGCGAGTGTGGTGGGACCCCTGGAAGAGCTGGATTTGGGGCCGGTGGAGGTCCGCTCGCCGTGAGCGGTCGAAACGGGTCCTCGAAGGAGGTTCCCCGGGTTCTGGAACGAGAGCGTATCTTCAAGGGGCGGATCGTGGAACTGGCACTGGAGAAAATTCGCCTTCCGGACGGCTCCACGACCACCCTGGAGATCGTTCGCCATCCCGGGGCGGCTGCCGTGGTTCCTTTTCTCGACCCGCCGGAGGAGCCGGATCCGCGGATCGTCCTGATCCACCAGTACCGGCACGCGGCCGGCAGGACGATCTACGAGATCCCCGCCGGGATCCCGGCTCCGGGAGAGGAGCCGCAAGCGTGCGCACGGAGGGAATTGGAGGAGGAGACCGGTTACGCGTGCGGCTCCCTTCGCTATCTCACGAAGTTGTACACGACGCCCGGCTTCACGGACGAAGTGATTCACCTCTACTCCGCCTCATCCCTGGAACCCGGCTCCCCGTCGCGGGACCGGGACGAGATGATCCGGCTCCGGGAGGTACGGCGCTCGGAGGCTGTGGAGATGATCCGGACGGGCGAACTGGCCGACGCGAAGAGCGTGGCGGCCCTCCTGCATGCCTTCTTTCTCTCCCCCGAGCCAGGGCCGTGAGGTAGTCGAGGCCCCGGCGGGCCACCTTTCCCCCTCTTTCCCCGGGCCCCGGGAGAAATGTCCTCTTACGGGAGGACGATCGTCCTCTATCGAGGACACATCCCTCCGCCGTCCCCGGCAGAAAGCCTGTCGATCCGGCAAGTTCATTCTGGTATGGATCGTGCAATAAAGTACGGGTGAGGGTCGCTGAATCGCGGCGCGACGGATACGTTGCCACGGACAGAGGGCCTCACGGGGAGGAGGAAAGCAGGTTCCTCGCAATGAAGTTTCGGAGACGACCATGGTTGCAGAAACCAAGAAGGCTGCATTCGGCGTACACGGCGGAGAAGAGGGAGCTCGGGGCCACCGGAAGGAGTTGGACCAGCTTTCAGACAGTGAGGTGGTGCAGCGCTTCCTGGATGGAGACGAGCGGGCCTTCGGCCACCTCGTGGAGCGTTACGACAACCGCCTCCTGAACTTCGTGTACCGGACCGTCGGTGACCGGGAGCGAGCACAGGACCTGGTTCAAGAGACCTTCGTCCGGGTCTACCGACACCTTCACCGGTTCGACCAGTCGAAGAAGTTCTCGACCTGGATCTACACGATCGCCAGCAACCTGGCGAAGAACGAGCTCCGGAACCGGTCCAGGAACCCACTGGTCCTTTTCCAGACCATCAAGAAGAACTGGGATGCGGACCACCGGCCTCTGGAATGGGAGGACGAGTCGTATAAGCCCGACGACCTCTTCCGGAAGCGCCACGTTAAGGAGATGGTTGACAAGGCGGTCCAGGAGCTT
>SKSR01000371.1 GCA_007122885.1 Gemmatimonadota bacterium | reverse complement strand
GATAACGACCGCCCGAAAGGAGAGGGCGAGCACCTGGAGTCGCCGGGGCCCTCGGGAATGGGCCATGACCCCAACCCTCCCGTACGATCCCGCAGAGGCCAGATTCGCGACGAGGTAGAGGAGGAAGACGGCCCCGGCGCTGAGCCCCTCTCCCTTCAGGTAGGCGGGCATCGGGCCCCAGAGGATTCCGAAGGCCATGGAGAACCACCCCACCGCCAGGAGGTACCGCCATAGCCGAGGGTTGAAGCGGCCCGGCGAAAACCACCGTCGACCTCCGTTCTGCGAGAGTGATGTGAGGGCCCAGAACACCCTCGCCGGACCGAACGGAACCGAAACGGGAGAGCGGCCCGCCCTCCAGTCCCTCCGATGGAGCCGGCGGAACGTGTCGCGGAAGCCCTCCACGCTGATGGTTGGTCGTTCGGGATACCACCGGGCCAGCGCCATGCCCGCCACCGTGGCTACCGCGGCGAGCAGGTAGAAAAGCCACCTCTTGGAAGTGGCCGGCGGTAGGAGCCCCGCCGTGGTTGAAGTCCAAAGGGTACCCAGGACGAGGCCCGCCGCCCAGGCGTAGCCCTGCACGGTGTGGAGTCGAGCGATCCGGGAATCCCATTCCCACTCCTCCCTCCCCTCCACGACGATCAGGTTCAGGACCGGGGCTGCCGCGGTGATGGCGAACCAGAGGACGCCAGTGGCCAGCAGGAGGGCCGACGGTGACCTGAGGAACGGAACGGACAAGAGCACGCCGGTGGTGGCCCCCAGCGCCACCAGGAGGAAGGGACGTCGCCGGCCGGTCCGGGCCGCGATCCATCCCCACAGGAGGGCTCCGGGAACACCGGCCAGGGCGGCGGTGGCCGCCATGAGTCCTATGAGAAGCGGGCCGGCCCCGTACTCGATCGCCAGGAGCGGGATCAGAAGGGAAGCGGTCGCCACGGCCGCGTAGCCACACCCCCAGGCGTATAGCCAGCGGTCCCCTCTCGTGCGTTTCGGAGGTGGATCGCTGCCGTTAACGACGGAGAGCGACTTCCCTTCCCCTGGCGATCGAGTGCCCATCGCCCGGCCGCGCGGTTCGTCCGGCTGTGAGGTCCGTTGGGGCTCGAGGGTCACGGCTCACCCCTTCCGCACCCGCAGGGGGGGAGCCAGAGCAGCTTTCTCCCGACCCCGGCTCCGGCCACCGTATCCACCACTTCGGCCACGTCCTCGTGGGCCTCGGGCACCTCCCCGGCGATGGTGGCGTACGAATGGGCCCGGACCTCGATCCCCATTCCCTGGGACTCCTTCCTCAGGCTCCGGCCAGCCACGCTCCTCTTGTCGGCCTTCCGACTCATCCCCAGCTCGGCCGACAAAGGTTCGAGAATGCGCTGGAGGGGATCCCGAAACCGCAGCGCCCAGACCGCCCCGTCCACCTCTTCCTCTACGAACTGCACCCCCGTCCCGACCTCCAAAGCATCGAACGGATCGTCGGGCTCCACGATCTGGAAGGTGATCTCCGGCTCGATCTGCATTCTCATCCCCTCTTGGCAGCTCGGAGCCCGGAGCCCGATCCCTCGCCCATCCCTCCGAACCAGGCCCCTGTTCGAGACGGTGGACGGCAGGGCGGGCGCCCCTGTTTCTCCCTGCACACAGCGTGCCCCATCCGGGCGGCGGTGGATGCCGCCGGAGGCGGCCCGATTCGTGTCAGGGGGCTCGTCGTCCCCGCTCGAGCCCATGACCGCCCGGCCGGCTCCCACCGGCGGAGGTCCGCTCAACCACCTTCCCCCTTGGGCCGCGCCAGCACGGTGATCGCGTCCATCTCCAGATCATCGATCCGGAATGGTCGGCAGACGCGGCGAGCGGCCTCGGTGGAGTGGGCCTCTCCCTTCGTGGTTCCGACGAGCCGAAACGGCCGGTCCAGCGACGGGAGCCACTGTCGCATCCGTGGACCGGAGGAAGGCCTGGTGGGGGTGGAACCCGAGGACGGAAAGGGCAGCCAGGATGGAAGATTGCCGAACGAAGATGGTTCAGCCGAGCGAGGGGGGCGGGGTTTGGGGTGAGGGACACGACCTCGCAGGGATTGGGATCCGGTTCAGCTGAACCGGGTCGGGCCGGGTCGAGGCCGGAGGCCCCCGGGGGGGGAGCCGACCGGGCCCCGTCACCCCGAAGCCGATGGTCCTCCTCTCGCCGAGCGACTCGCCGTCCGTCTCGACCCGGTCCATGGGCATGGCCCACCACATTCCCTGTTCCGTGCCACTTGGAAAGCTTCCGGAGTCGGTCACGGTGGCCTTTCTCAGGGGACTGGACCGGTCAATGCGACAGGTCGGGGAACGGAATGGCAGACGGGACCGGCGGGATGAACCCGGGTGTCTTTGTGGGATCGCCCGGAGCCGGCCAGGGTCAGCGAGCCCGCCGGCAAGGGATCCCACGAGGATGACGCCCACTGGGCCCTCCCCGAAGTCACGATGAGGAACGGGCTCACAGAGCCTCGGCGCGGGTATGGACGCGGGCCCTGCGGAGGAGTCCGGGGTGCCCCGCGGGCCCCCGAACACAAGGAGCCACCAGTGAAGATCGAGATCTGGTCCGACGTGGTTTGTCCCTGGTGCTACATCGGGAAGCGGCGGTTCGAGGCCGCCCTCGAAGGGCTCGATGAGGCCGTGGAGGTGCGGTGGCGGAGCTTTGAGCTCGACCCTGGGGCTCTCCCAACTCCCGAGGGAAGCCTGGCGGAGGAGCTCGCTTCCAAGTACCGACTCACCGTGGAGGAAGCGGAGCGCATGATGGACCAAATGGCGCAGGCGGCCCGGGGGGAAGGCCTGGAGTTCGACTTCGCCAGCGCCCGGAGGGGGAACACCCTGGACGCCCACCGACTCCTCCACTTTGCCTCCGACCGGGGCGTCCAGGGGGAGATGAAGGAGCGCCTCCTCCGCGCGTACTTTTCGGAGGGTCGAGCCATCGCCGATCGGGGCGAGCTGGCGGCGCTCGCCGCCGACGCTGGGCTGGACCAGGACGAGGTGGAGGCCATGCTTTCCGGGAGCGACTACGTGGATGCGGTCCGGAGGGACGAGGCTCGAGCTGGAGAGCTCGGGATTGGAGGGGTCCCGTTCTTCTTGATCCAAGGCAGGCTGGGCATCTCGGGGGCCCAGCCCGTAGAGCTCATGCGGCAGGGTCTGGAGCGAGCCAGGACGCAGCTGGAATGAAGTACAGAGCTCCGCTCCGACCTCCAGGCCGAAGTGGCCCTGGTGGGGGGAGGGCTTCCCATCCAGTCACGGCCCCTCTGGGCAGACGGCGCTGTAAGCTTCGGACTGGAAGCCGCGGTGCTCGCCCGCTTCCGCCTGGATGTCTCCCCGGCCGGGCACGGCGTCCCGGCTAACGAGTCACCTCCACCTGGCTACGGTCGGCCAGGAGGACCACCGTGTCAGGGTGCTTCTCCCGCCACTCGCCTAGAGGAAGGGGCTCCAGTAGGGTGTAGGGCACCTCCTCTCCGGCCCGGGGTCCGGACACGGCCGTGAAACCCTCGTCCCCTTCCAGCGGATACCAAAGGCTTTCGGTGGCCCGATCGTAGATGAAGAAAGTGTTCTCGTAGACGTATCCGCTCACGCCCCATTCGTCCACCTCGTCCCCGTACATTCGGTTGTGGACGGCACCCAGGTCCGCCAAGGGACACCAGGAGACGGCGAAGGGCTCACCATTGGCCTGGTCATTCACGATCTCGTGCCGGTCCAGAAGGGCCAGCGGATATGCCCGGGCCTGACCGTTCTCCACGTGACCCAGAACCATGATCTCGTCGTTGTGTCGGGGGCGTTCGCATGGCCGATACGGACTCGGAGGGACGGCCATGAGGTCTGGATGGTCGGGACTCACGAAGACCGGCTCGTCGATGGAGGGGATGGCGTCCATCCCCAGGCCGTACTGGAGGTTGCCGGGATCCATGGGGGCACCGGTGAAATCGAACCACTTGGCGTTCTCGGGGTCGGGATCCTCCTCCTCCCCTCCAGCCCAGATCCACACCTCACCCCCCTCGTTCCGGATCTTGGGACTGTCATCCCCGATGATTCCGTAGCGTTCGGACCAGACGCCGCACTCTGCATGGTCCGCCATGTCCGCGATGGCCCCGCCCGGTCGGGGGGACCCGGCGGCACTGCAGCCCCAGATCGTCACGAGAACGAGGGCGAGGGTCGCCTTCATTCCTAGGAATCCCGTCCGTTCCGTGGCCATAGGCTCATCCCAGAATCACCAGAAGATGTGACTCTCCCACTCGAGACGGCACGTCGCCGTCTCTCACGAGAAAAACCGTGAGACAACTCTGGAGGTTCCCGGCTCTTTCCGGTCGAAGGTTCTGACGCGCCTCCGGCAGCTCTTCTTCAGGCTCGAGAGGAACATCGTGTTGCCGCCGCGGATTTGAACCGCCATGGGGATGAACGGTTGGGCCGGCGGCGTTTCTACCATTCATTCGCCCCAATGAACTCCTCTCTGGCTCATGGCCGCGTGCATGCTCCTCGTCGAGGTGAAAAGGATCGAAAAGGGATTGGGGCTGGCCATTCCAGGGTTCGTGCCGTCACCCTTGGGTGACATTGTTGAGTACATGCCCGGCTGGGTGGAACTCGCGATCACGGTAGGGATCCGGATCCCGGGGCGATTCGTGCTCATGTTGCTGCCTCGCGTACCTGTCCCCTTGGAGGTCGGTCGGCTTCGGAGCCATCATCTTGAGGAGTCCTGGTCGCTCCCGAAGGGTCAGGGGCCGCGGAACGGCCCCCGAGCAGGCACAGGCTCCGGCCATTTCATCGTCCTGAGGAGGAATTTCCATGCGTCGTAGCACCTGCGGTTCCATAGGGGACGGAGCCCGAGCCCCCATCACCCCGCTCCTGGGTCTTCTCCTGGGCGTACTTTTCTGTTTCGGTCAGCCCGCCGCCGGGCAGGAGACACTGGTCCTCCACCAAGGCAACCTGATCGACGTCCAGGCCGGAGAGGTCCGGGAGTGGGTGAGCGTCGTCGTGGAGGGCCGGACGATCCAGGCCATCGAGGGGGAGGGGTACACGCCGCCTCCCGGGGCCGACGTGATCGATCTGGAGGGGCGCTGGATCCTTCCCGGGTTCATCGACGCCCACACGCACCTGTCCAGCCTCGAATCCGCCCGCCGGGCCCTGCTTTCGGGGGTCACGACAGCTCGAACCTCCGGTGTGAGCGCCTACCAGGACGTGGCGCTGAAGGAGCTGGTGGACACGGGTCGCCTACCGGGCCCGGACATGGTACCGGCGGGGGTTTTCATCACTCCGGATTTGGGGGAGACCATCCTGGCCGATCCTCGGCTGGCTCCCTTGGCAGATGGGGTCAACACTTCAGAGGAGCTTCGTCTGCTGGTCGAAGTGAACGCGGACCGGGGGGCCGAGTTCGTCAAGACCCGGGGTACGGAGCGGGCGGGCCTTCCCGAGACGGATCCTCGGCAGCAGGTCTACGACGAGGAACAGCTCCGAGTCATCGTGGAGGAGGCGAACCGACACGGGATGTCCGTGCAGGCCCACGCTCACGGGGACGAGGGAGCCCGGGCCGCCGTACGGGCCGGGGTCCGGAGCATCGAACACGGGACCTACCTCTCCGCCGAGACCCTGGACCTCATGGTGGAGGAGGGAACCTTCCTGGTGCCCACCTTCAGCACCGTGGTGGACCTGACCGAGCCCGGGGGTGACTACGACCATCCGCTCCTCCGGGTTCGGGGAAGCCATATGCTCCCCCGCCTGGCCGAGGTCGTTCGAGAGGCCCACCGTCGGGGAATCCCGATCGCCACCGGCGCTGACACGAGCTACGGAGCGGAGGGGGTTATCCGGATCGCCCATGAGGTGGTACGCTTCGTGGACCTGGGAATGACTCCGATGGAGGCCATCCGGTCCGCCACCCTGGTGGGCGCCGAGCTCCTGGAACGGGACGAGGTCACCGGATCGGTGGAGCCCGGAAAGGAAGCGGACCTCATCGTGGTGGAACGGAGCCCCTTGGAGGATATCCGAGCCGTCGAGGACGTGCTGGTGGTGGTGAGCAACGGCCAGGTGCCGCTGAACCGGCTCCCCTTCGGTCTTCGCTGAGCCACGGCGGCCCGTCGGCCGTACCACACGTTGATGCGGCCCAATGCGCGTCCCTCAGCGGAGAAAGGATATGTCACTGAACGATCGCCAGCTGGAATGGTGTCGCTCCCACGACTGGGATTTCTCGGACCTGCGAGCCCTTTTCGTGAACTGCACCCTCAAGCCTTCCCCGGGGCTCTCACATACGCGGGGCCTGATGGACGTTTCCGCGGAAATCCTGAAGGAGAACGGAGTGCACGTGGACTTCGTCAGGGCGGCGGACCACGAAATTCCACCCGGCGTCTATCCCGACATGAGAGAGCATGGATGGGATCACGACGACTGGCCGAAGCTCTATGAGAAGGTGATGGCCTCCCACATCCTCGTGGTGGGGTCTCCGATCTGGCTCGGAGAAAAGTCGTCGATCTGCCAACGGGTGATCGAGCGGCTCTACGGCAATTCCGCCGACCTGAACGAGGCAGGGCAGTACGCCTACTACGGGCGCGTAGGCGGCTGCATCCTCACCGGAAACGAGGATGGGGTGAAGCATTGCGCCATGGGTATCCTCTACGCGCTCCAGCACTTGGGCTTCACCATCCCTCCCCAGGCGGACGCGGGGTGGATCGGCGAGGCAGGTCCCGGTCCTTCCTACCTGGACGAGGGCTCTCCCGGTCCTTCGAACGACTTCACCCAACGCAACACCACGTTCATGACCTGGAACCTGCTTCACCTGGCCCGAGCCTTGAAGGACGCCGGCGGGGTTCCCGCGCACGGCAACCAGCGATCCGCCTGGGAGGCGGGGTGCCGTTTCGACCATCCGAACCCCGAGCACCGGTGATCCGGCAACCGACCCGTGAAACGAACGGGGTCACCGCGAGCAGATAGAGAAGGGCATTACCCCCCCCACAGTCGGTGTGCGCGCCACGCCAGGTTGGCGGATGGCTGTGGGCTTATGGTTGGGTAGGAGGGAGGGGGTCGTCAGGGGGGGCGCCGCGGCGGGACAGGACCTCGGCCACGTAGATGAAGTCCCCGAAGGAGGAGTTGTCGTCGTTTCCCGCATTCGCGGAGGTGTGGAGGACCACGGAGCCGTGCTCTTCCGTGGGAGCCGTCCATTCCACCTCCCAGCGACCTCTGTCCTCCTGGGGAAAGCTGCCTTCGGGGGTGTGCTGCACGTAGGTCACCGAGTCCGCCTCCACCCGCTCCACAGTCTCGTCCACGACCCGGAGCCCTCCCGCGTTCCGACCCGCCTCGGCTCCCTCGGCGTAGCGGATGGCCGCCTGAAACCCCACACGGCGCGTTCCCGGCCGTCGTACTTCCACGGTGATCGAGTAGGTCTCGCCCGGTTGGTAGCGTTCCGGCAGACCTTTGATGACCAGGGCACCCTCGGGGTCGTTCAGGGGGTTGTCGAAGTGACAGGTGTGACAGGTGGGCTCTCCGAATCCGCCGGTGTGGGCAGGGGGCGGTCCGTCGATGTAGCTCAGCCGGTCCGCCGCCGCGAGGGTCGCCAGCGCCAGCGCGGCCGCCAGAAGGCCGGAGGCCCGAGCCCGGGCCTCCGGCCTTCTGGCGAGGAACGGAGGGTCACCGAGGGCTCAGGGCAGGATCGCCCGACCCACCGTCCCCACGTCCGTCCCGAACCAGAGGACGTTCGTGTCCTGGTCGATGTAGATGTGGCGGACAGTTCCCGCTCCGCTGGGGACCGGGACGTTGGCGAAGAACTCCTCGGTGGCGGGGTCGAAGCCGATGAGGTGGTTCGGCGTGTCGCCCGTCTCGAAGAACCAGACCCGGTCCTGACCGTCCGTGAGAAGGGCGTAGGGCCGCTCTCCGGAGATGCCGGGCACCTTCCACTCCTGGATCTCGCCCGTGGCCCCGTCCAATCGACCAATGTATCCCTCGGCCCAATCCGCGTACCAGACGCCCCCGTCGGAGGTGAGGCCCAGGCGCCGGGTGCGCGATTCGGCTCTCGGCTGCTCGAACTCCTGGACCTCCAGGGTGTTAGGATCCACGGTGGCGATCCGGTTCGTACCCATCATGACGATCCACGGACGGTCCTCCTCGTCCACTCGGATCCCATAGGGGCGGTACCCTTCACCGGAGAGCTCCACGATCTCGAATTCCTCGCTCCGGGGGTCGAAGCGGGCCACGTGTCCTCCCCCCTGGGCGGTGAACCAGATCCGTCCCTGGGAGTCGAAGTCCATGGTGTGGGGGTCCTGGATCCGGTCGGCCGGGACGTCGTACCGGGTGATCTCTCCCGTGGCGGGGTCGATCTTTCCGATGTGCCGGTCCCGGTTTCCGGCGTACCAAGGAGTCCCGTCGGGAGCCACCACCACGGTGTGGGGTCCCGCGCCGTCGGGAAGGTCGATGCGGCGAAACTCTCCATTGCTCGGGTCGAGGACCCCCACGTAGTGCTGCTGCTGACCGGCGAACCATACGGTTCCGTCCGGGGCCAGGTATGGATCGCGAGAGCGTCCTTCCTCCCAGGGCACGTCCCACTCCTGGATCTCGATGTCCGGATCCGGGTCGGTGGCGGCGGGGACGGTCGCCACTTCCGCCTGGACGGGGGCGACGAGGAGGGACAGGGTCACGGCGATCCCAGACATGGGATGTCCTCCGGTTGGGGATAGGAGCTTATGTAGAAAGCTTCAACTATACAGGGCGACGCCGCCAAGGGTTCCTTAGATGCCACGAGAGGTGGCAGGGGGGTCGTGGAGGGTCGGCTTCCAGCCCGAAGAAGGTGAGGAGGATGATGGGAGGTGGGGTGACGACCTCCGCGATTCGGATATTGACGTGTCGGGGACGGGTGCATTATTTCATTGGTCACTGAAACACAGTACCGACTTCACGGACGAATGAGCGAACCCACTCCCAAAGCCGAGCTGTTCCAGCACTTCGCACGGGTCGGAAAGGTCCTGGCGAGCCCCTCCCGTCTC
>SKSR01000278.1 GCA_007122885.1 Gemmatimonadota bacterium | reverse complement strand
CCGCTCCAGCTGTGTTGCTCCTCCTCGACGTAGCGCTGCTATGCCTCGTCGTCGCGCCTTGCTGGAGCGGCGCTTCGACCCTCTCGGTGCTTCACGGGACTTCTGCGACACCACACTAGGAGGCTGGCCGCGAGCCCGTGCCGGGCATGCAGCGGCCCGCGAGCCGAAAGACAGCGGCGCACCGAGTGCCGGTATTGCCGGCGGACTTCCGCACCACAGCCCCTACACGGAGGGCCCCCGGGTACGGGTCCGTCACTCGGAGCCCCACTGCTCCACGAAGTAACCCCTGGCTCTCAGGAGCTCCACCACGCTCCCCTCACCCACCAGGTGGCCGGCACCCACGATGACGATGGCGCGCTCCGGGCGTTCCAGAAGGGCTTCGATCTGCGGCACCCAGTTCCGGTTCCGTTCGTAGAGGAGCGCCTCGGCCACCTCCGGGTGGGCCAGGAGGGACTCGGTGAGGGCTTCCGCCAGAGCCTGGCCGTCCCCGGTCTCCCACATCCGGCTCATCTCGTCCATTTGCTCCACGGCCTGGTCCAGCTCCTCCAGGGTGGATTCCAGGAAGGCCACCTGGGCTTCCGTGCTCAGGTCGTCGAAGACGCTGATCTGCTCCTCGATGGTCTCCAGAGCCACCACCTCGCGACCGTCCTCCACGGCCTGTTCGTAGAAGTGGAGGTCCACTCCCGCTTCGGCCTCGTAGCCGGCCTCCTGGATTATCAGGGCCGAAAGCATCATGGAAGCCATCCATGGCTTCATGTTTTCCAGCAGCGCCATGGGCACTCCCAGGCCTTCCATCCGATCCTCCAGCTCCCGGAACGTCCCGTCCGATAGCTTGTTCCGTAGGGTGCGCCCATCCTGGTAGCTTCCACGCTGCATCATGGTCTGGAGCCCGGCTTCGAACTCGGCGAAGTCCAGCTCGAACGCCACCACCTGAGCGGAGCGAAAGGCTTCCGTGAGAGCTTCGTCCAGAGGATAGGCCTCGGGCCGGAGCATGTGGACGGAGCCCAGGAGGTAGAGGGTGTCCCCTTCGTGGGTCAGAACCCACAGGGGCAGGTCGCCTTCGCTGGACGGAGGGGCGGGTGGGGCCTCCAAAGCCCCTGCGTGGTGGACCGTGACGACGAGAGCGAGAAGCAGAAAGACGGACGCTCTCAAGGCTCGAACGGCGACTCTGGACGGCTTGGAAACCATGATCCTTCCTCCACTGGGTGTTCGGCGCTCTCCATCCGGCGACTGATCGGCTCGCCCCACGCTTCTACGCGCATCCCGGCCGTGAGGGTTCCTGGCAGCGCCGGTTCGCAGGAGAAAGGAGCCGGCCGCCTCGGACGGGGTAATCGGATGCGTCCGGCCCCCGTTCGGACGGGCTGATCGGATGGGTCCGGCTCCGCTCGGACGGGGCCCTGCTCCCTCCTCTTGACCCCCGAGCGGAGGGGAGTATCTTGGAGAAGGAAGTGCCTGTAATTACACGTAGCGACAGGAGCGGTCCATGTGGGAAGTCCTGACCCCGCCGTGGCCCTGGTACCTGGCGGGCCCCTTGATCGGCCTCATCGTCCCCCTGCTCCTACTCTGGGGGGGTAAGGCCTTCGGAATCTCCTCCAACCTCCGCCACCTCTGCGCCGCCTTGCCGGCCCCGGAGCGCTTGAAGCCAGGATTCCTGCGCTACGACTGGATCCGGAGCGGCCTTTGGAATCTCACCTTCGTCGTCGGTGTCGCGCTGGGCGGATTCCTGGCCGTGACCCTGGTGGGTACTCCGGACGCCGGACAGCACATATCGGCGGCCACCCAGGCCGACCTTCAGGCCCTGGGGGTTCAGGACTTCTCGGGTCTGGTACCGGCGGACTTGTTCTCGTGGGGTACGCTCCTCTCTCCGGCGGGAATCTTCGTCGTCATCGTCGGGGGTTTTCTCGTGGGCTTCGGCGCCCGGTACGCGGGCGGCTGCACGAGCGGACACGCCATCTCGGGGCTGGCCGCCTTGCAGGGTCCCTCCCTGGTGGCGGTTCTGGGGTTCTTCGCCGGTGGTCTTCTGGCCACCCATCTCCTCCTCCCCTTGGTGCTGAGGTGAGTGAAATGGCCAGTGGACAGCGGGGTGGAGGAACGCCGGGACAAGACAGAACCGGGTCCGGGGCCGGGCCCGGGGCGACCTCTCCGGCTCCGGACCGGGGTGGGATGGAGACGGGGACGGAGGGGGGCTCGCCGGGAGACCTTCTGGGCTTGGCCGGCTATCTGGTTCTGGGGACCTTCCTGGGCTTCGTGTTCGTCATGAGCGAGGTGGTTTCCTGGTACCGGATCCAGGAGATGTTCCGCTTCCAGAGCTTCCACATGTACGGGATCATCGGTGGAGCCTTGGTCGTGGCCGCCCTCTCCCTGCAGGTGATCCAGCGCTTGGGTCTTTCCGACCGGGCGGGGCGCCCGATCCGGACGGCCCCCAAGGAATGGGGCGGGAGCTCGATCCCTGCGGCGCGCTACTGGATCGGTGGTGGCCTCTTCGGGGTGGGTTGGGCCCTCCTCGGGGCCTGCCCTGGACCCATCTTCGCCCTCCTCGGGAGCGGTGTCACGGTCATGGTCGTCGGGCTCGCCGCCGCGGTGGCGGGAACCTGGGCCTACGCTCTTGTCAGGCCCCAACTGCCCCACTGAAGGTGGCCTCCGTCCCCACAGGGTCCGGTCGGGAAGTCCAAGCGCGCCGGGCCGGACCCGTGCCTGGTTCGGGAGCGTAGGATCCCTGTCACCGGGGCCGGGTCCCGCCCGGGGTCCCTCTTCCGTCGGGCACGCTCCCGGCGGCGAGGCGCACGGATTCCATGAAGGCTCGGGGGGATTCCATCAGTCCGAGGGCGTTCGGAAGACGGCCTGAAACTCCCTGAGGGGGAGACCTTCCTCTTCTTCCGAGCCGGCGGATTCGTCCGTATCCCGGGCCAGCTCCAGCTCGTACGCCACCCGGTCGGGCCGGTAGAAGCGGCGCTGGAAGTACACGGGCCTCCCGCCCTCCGTTCGGCTCGTCCGTTCTATGAAGAGAAGTGCGGAGGCTGGATCCACCGAGAGGGCTGCGGCCACCTCTTCATCGGCTTCCACGGCCGAGATGCGGTACCGGCCCGACAGCACCGGTATGTCGTATTCCCGCTCCAGGATGGCGTAGAGGGTATCCTCGGCCAGGTCGTGCCCATGGAGGAGGCGCCCATACTTCAGAGGCAGCCAGGTTCGGTCAAGCGCCACCGGCGTTCCCTCTCCCAACCGAAGCCGGTCCAGGCGGACCACGGACTCGCCGGGCTCCACCCCCAACCTCTCCGCCACGGGCCCTGGACACCGGACCTCCTCGTGGCGCAGCACCCGTGAGGTGGCGTCCAGCCCGGCCCGAGCCATGTCCTGGGCGAAGTCGGTGAGACGGATCAGGCCCTGGGCCAGGGGCCGTTCCGATACGAAGGAACCCAGGCCCTGCCGCCGAAAGATGAGGCCGTCCGCTTCCAGGGTCTGGAGGGCCCTCCGAACGGTGATCCGGCTCACGCCGAACTTCTTGCAGAGGGCCTTCTCCGAAGGAAGCTTATCGCCGGAATTCAGTCGGTCGGCTTCGATTTCGCCACGAAGATAGCTCGAGATCTGTTCGTGCCGGGGAACCCCGGGCTCGGGTTCGGGGGCCATGGAGTCCGCCGCGTGAGGAAGGAGGGCAATCCGCCGGCCGGCCCCGACGCCGGGGCCGACCCTCCCTGAAGGTACCTGTTATTTCCGGATATGACAAAAAGTCCCTTCCCGGGGGGCGTGAAAGCCGCCCCCGAGGTCCCGTGGGGGGAACCCTCAGAGGTCGAACTCGATCCCCTGCGCCAGCGGGAGCTCCCGACCCCAATTGATCGTGTTGGTCTGGCGGCGCATGTAGGCCTTCCACGCATCGGAGCCCGACTCCCGTCCGCCCCCGGTGTCCTTCTCTCCCCCGAAGGCCCCGCCGATCTCGGCCCCGCTGGTTCCTATGTTCACGTTGGCGATCCCGCAATCCGATCCCCGGGCGCTGAGGAATGCCTCCGCCTCCCGGAGGTCGTTGGTGAAAATGGCCGAGCTCAGCCCTTGGGGGACGTCGTTGTGGTACCGGACGGCCTCCTCCAGATCCCTGTATCCGACCTGATAGAGGACGGGTGCGAACGTTTCCCGTCGGAGCAGCGGGGACTCCGGGGCCGCTTCGCAAAGGGCGGGAGTCACGTACAAGCCCCCCGGGTGGCTCTCCCCCTCCAGGACCTGGCCTCCCCAGACCACCTTCCCCCCGGTGCGCTCCAGCTCCTCCAGGGCGGCCTTCATCGTTTCCACTGCACGCCGGTCGATCAGGGGGCCGACGAGGGTCCCTTCCTCGAAGGGGTTGCCCACCCGCACCCCTTGGTAGGCGCTCACGAGACGTTTCTGCAGTTCCTCGAAGACGGCCTCGTGAACGATCAGGCGTCGGGTGGTCGTGCACCGTTGCCCCGCGGTCCCCACGGCTCCGAAGACGATGCCCCGGACAGCCAGGTCCAGGTCCGCGTTTTCGGTAACGATGATCCCGTTGTTGCCTCCCAACTCCAGGATCGTTCGCCCGAGACGTTCGGCTACGGTTTGCGCCACCTTCCGGCCCATGGCCACCGATCCGGTGGCCGAGATCAAGGGCAGACGCCGGTCCGTGCTCATATACTGGCCTACCCGGGGGCCCCCCTGCACCAGGTTGAAGATGCCCTCCGGGAGCTCGTTCCGCTCGAGGACCCGCGAGATGAGCTGCTGTACCGCCAGGCCGCAGAGGGGCGCCTTTTCCGAGGGCTTCCAGATGATGCAGTTTCCGCAGACCGCGGCGATCATGGTGTTCCAACTGTAGACCGCCACCGGGAAGTTGAAGGCCGTGATCACCCCCACGGGGCCAAGCGGGTGCCACTGCTCGTAGAGCCTATGCTCGGGGCGCTCGGAGGGCATGGTCTTGCCGTAGAGCATCCGGGCCTGTCCCACGGCGAAGTCGCAGATGTCGATCATCTCCTGGACCTCGCCCTTCCCCTCCTCCAGGATCTTGCCGGTCTCCAGCGTCACGAGCCGGCCCAGGTCCTCCTTGTTGCGCCGGAGCTCGTCTCCGATCTGTCGGACCACCTCGCCCCGCCGGGGGGCCGGTGTCTCCCTCCAGGTGAGGAATGCCTCCTGGGCCCGCTCCACCACCTGGTCGTACTCCTCCCGGGTGGTGACGGCGACCTCGGCCACCCGACTTCCGTCGACGGGTGTCCGGGCCTCCAGGGTTCCCTCCGGGTCGCCGAAGAACTCCTGTCCCGTGCTGGTTCCCGGCAGGGTTTCACCCACGATCCCAAGCCGGTGGAGGACGGATTCCATAGGTGCGGACGGCGATGGCATCATGGCGATTCCTGGGGGCGAAGCGCGGTGATAAGGAAGAAGCCCCCGCCCCCGACGTGTCGGGGACGGGGGACTCTCAGGGACCTGGGGCCTGGCGGCCCCCCGGGCCTCCTTCAAGCGGCGCAGTGTTCCTTGTACGCCTCCGCCAGGTCCTGAGCGATCTCTTCCGGGCCTCGTCCTTCGATCTGGTGTCTCTCGAGCATCCAGACGAGCTCGCCCCCCTTGAGGAGGGCCACCGAGGGGGAGGAGGGAGGATAGCCCACGAAGTACTCTCGAGCTTTCTGCGTCGCCTCCACATCCTGCCCGGCGAAGACCGTGGCCAGCACCGGAGGCTTGACCTCCGACTTCTGGAGGGAGAGCCCCACGCCCGGTCGCATGGCCCCGGCGGCACATCCACAAACCGAGTTGATCACCATCAGGACCGGATCCTTTTCCGATTTCACCAGAGACTCCACCTCGTCCGGGGTGCGGAGCTCTCGGAAGCCCAGGCGGACGAGATCCTCCCGCATGGGTTTGACGAGCAGATCGGGATATGGCATGGCGACTTCACCTCTGGGTTCCGAAGGGAACTGTTGAAATGGTCCCGGAAGGGAACGAAGCTTCGGCTCCGGGCGTCCATCCCTCTCCTTTCCCCTACCCGGCAGGGCCCGGGTCGGGTTCCCCCGGACCTTTTGGGGCCCCTCGGATCAGGGGCCCCTGGGATGTCTTAGGGTCCCCCGGACGTTTCCGGGTCGCTCGGGCACGTCCGCGTCCCTCGGAGTCGGGGGGGCCGGCTCCGGGCGGATCCCCCGGACCTGGCGGGCGTATTTCCCTGGGGAAGCCCGTGGCGGGCCGCGAGGGCCACGCCGCTTCCTTTCGGCCCGCTCTGCGGCGAAGGGGCCGAGGAACCCGGGAGGCCCCGGGGGAAACCCTCTTTCGGACTTGGGACCATGGCACGAACCGTCCAACTCATCGTCGTCGGCGGCTCCGTCCTCCTTTTCGCCTCGACGGGCTGCGACGATGCTCGGGAACCTGCACCCTCCGCCGAACAGGCGGAGGTCTCGGTGTCCGCGCCAACGACCTCGAACGAGCTTCCCGACCTGGCCTACGCAGTGGCGGTGGAGGACATGCGGGGCGAGCTCCTGGATCGGACTCGGGAGTTGGACCGGAACCGGGACGCCTTCGAGCCCACCCACGAAACGGAAGAGGACTGGGCGATCCTTCGCTCGGTGGTGGAGTGGGCCCGGACGGAGGGTCTGGAGGATCGGTCGGCCGGAGAGATCATGGCGGTAGTGGGCGCCACCTTCGTGGGAACGCCCTATGTTCCCCACACCCTGGAGGTGCCCGGCCCCGAGGAGCTGGTGGTGAACCTCCGCGCCCTGGACTGCGTCACCTTCGTCGAGAACCTTCTGGCCGTGGCCCACCTCCTCCAGGATCTTCCGGAGGATCTCCTGGACGACGAGGAGGCCTTTCGGAGTCGGTACCGGGAGATTCTCACCTCGATCCGGTACCGGGGCGGCGTGCTGGACGGCTACCCGAGTCGGCTCCACTACTTCTCGGAATGGGTCACCGACGGGGAGAGGAAGGGCTTTCTTCGTGACCGGACGGAGGCCCTCGGGGGAGCCCCGGACACACGACCCGTCCACTTCATGACCTCGAATCCCGAGGCCTATCCACCACTGGTGGAAGACCCGGAGATGTTGGCCGCCATGGAGGAGATCGAGGAGGGGCTGAACCAGGTGCCCAGGTTCCGGATTCCCCAGGACCGCATCCAAGAGGTCGAGGAGCGGATCGCCGACGGGGACATCATCGCCACCACGAGCACGGTGGACGGTTTGGATGTGGCCCATACCGGCATCGCGGTTTGGAAGGACGGGAGGGTCCATCTCCTTCACGCTCCCCTGGTGGGGGAGAGCGTGGAGATCTCCGAGCGGCCTCTGGCTGAGCGGATCCAGGCTTTGAGAGGTCAGGATGGTATCCTGGTGGTTCGGCCGGCGGACCAGAGGGGCCCTGGGGTGGAGGGGTGAGGGAACCGTCACCGGAATCGAGCGTACGGTGGGCTCCTCCGGGGTCCGGCTCCCTGCCGGCGCCCCCGGGCGAAGCCCCTCATTCGATCGTGGATACCAGCCCCTGGGACGGAGGTGCGGACCATGCCGTTGACCGTGGGTGAGCAAGCGCCCGACTTCGAGTTGCCCCTCAAGCCGGGTGAGGCCCCCCTCAGACTTTCGGATTACCGGGGAGAGAAACCGGTGGTGCTTCTCTTCTTCCCCTTGGCCTTCTCTCCGGCGTGTAGCAAGGAGTTCTCCACCCTGGCCAATGGGTACGGCGAGTGGAAGGAGCTGGACGCGGAGATCATCGGGATCAGCGTCGATTCCCCTTTCGTGACGCAGAAGTTCGCCCAGGAGGTAGGCGCTCAGTTCCCCATCGTCTCCGACTTCAACAAGACCGTCACGGACGCCTACGGAGTGCGGTGCCAGGACTTCTTCGGCCTGGAGGGTGTGGCCAACCGGTCCTGCTTCGTCCTGGACCGGGACGGGAAGGTGGTCTACTCCTGGATGTCCGAGGATTCGGGGGTCATGCCGGACTTCGGAGCGATCCGCGACGCCGTGCGGGAGGCGGACGAACAAGCCTGACGCGCCCCTGTAGGATGGCCCGCCGGGGCGGATTTGGAGGAAGCCGAATGGAATCCCGGATCCGCGAGTCCCGGGCCAAGGTCCGCAGCTATTATGACACGGTGGCCGACTTTATCGAGCTGGAGTTGGCCGGCAGGAAGGATGGGCCATACTGGGAGTCCCGGGCTCGGGAGCTGGATGCTCCGCGGATCCTGGAGCTCGGGACCGGTACGGGGCGGGTCACCCGCTTTCTCTGGCCGGAGGCCCGGCGGTTGGTCGGGGTGGACCTGTCACAGGAAATGCTGGAGCGGGCCCGGGCCGAATTGGGGCACCGCCCTCACGTCCACCTGGTCCTGGCCGATATGCGCGATCTGCCCTTCATGGGCACCTTCGACCTGGTCGTGGCCGCGAACGATCCCTTCGCCCACCTCCCTACGGACCGGGAACGGGACCGGGTCTTGGAGAACGTGGCTGCCCTGCTGCGCCCTGGTGGGCTTTTCGTCACGGACGCGCACTGGCTCCGCCCCGAGGCCCGGAGACGGGCCCAAGGGCCTGAAGGGTGGAGCCGGACCCGACCCTTGGGCGACCCGGACGAGGAACTGGGTGTGCACCAGCGGGTGAAGCTGGATCCGGAGACTTCTCGGGGTGAAGTCCGATTCGAGTACCTTCGGAAGGGCCGGCGGGTGGGTACGGCTTCCTTTCGGCCCCGGCTGTGGACCGTGGAGGAGGTGTACGAGCGGCTGCCCCGTCTGGGCTTTCGCATCAGACGGCTGCTGGGCGACTTCCATGAGGCCCCCTGGGACCCCGAGACCGCCCGACACCTGGTGGTGGAGGCCGTCCGCGAGGAGGAAGAGCGATGACGGGCGCTTCCCTGGCCGAGCGATCCTGTGAACCGTGCCATGCCGGGACCCCCAGGCTCTCCCCGGACCAGGCGGAGACCCTCCGGCGGAAGCTGGATTCTCGGTGGAAGCTGCGGGGCGCCCATCACTTGGAGGCCCGGTTCCACTTTTCCGACTTCATGGACGGGCTCCGCTT
>SKSR01000340.1 GCA_007122885.1 Gemmatimonadota bacterium | reverse complement strand
GAAACCCCCGTGGTTCGTCTCGATGCGGGCTGTTCGATTCGCCATACCGCCTCCCGTTCCTTAGTTCGTGGCCGCCCGGAGCCGGAAAAGCAACAGGCTACAAAAGGTAGCCACCGTCGATGGGGATTACGGCGCCGGTGATGTGCCGGGCCGCCTCCGAACAGAGAAAGGTGACCACGCCCGCCACATCCTGAGGGTCGCCGAGGCGCCCCAAAACGCTTCTTTCTCGGGCACGATCCAGAATCTCCGACGGAACCCCTTCCGTCAGGCGGGTCGTCCGGATATAGCCTGGGGCCACGGCGTTCACATTCACGTTGGAGGCCCCCAATTCCTTCGCCGCATTACGGGTCAAGGAAATGACGCCCGCCTTGGAGGCCGAGTAGTTCGCCAGGCCGAACTCACTCGTGAGTCCATGCACCGACGCCAGGTTCACCACCTTGCCGAACTCCTGGGCGCGAAAGCGCGGTGCGGCCTCCCGGAGGCAGTAGAATGCACCGGAAAGGTTCGTCCGCAGCACGGACTCCCACTCCTCGTCGCTCATGCGCCACAGGGCCCGGTCCCGGCCGATCCCGGCGTTGTTCACCAGAATGTGGATTCCACCCAGCTCTTCCTCGACTTCGGCGAAGAAGGCTCGGACCTCGTCCGGCCTCCCCACGTCACAAGCCCGGAAGTAGACATCCACTCCCTCGGATTCCACCAACCGAGCCACCGCCTCGGCTTCGGGCCTGGCTTCTCCCCGACCGTCATCCAGGAAGTTGAAGGCGATGTGGGTTCCATGCCGGGCCAGGGCTACGGCGATGGCCCTTCCGATCCCGCTGGAGCCGCCGGTCACCACCGCCACCTTTCCTTCCATGCCCTCCACGGTAATGGCCGGCCTGGGCTCGGTCTCCACGCCGACCTCCTCCAGGAGCTGCTCCACCGCCTCGTCTCCTTCGCCTCCGTCGGGCGAGGACCACGGCTCCCTCGGAGGGACCTCCCCCCCCGTCCAACCTTCCACCGGGCCTTCGGCGCCCGGAGAAATCATGGCTCCGGTCGCCCGAATACCAGATCCCACATGATCCCGCCCATTCCCCCGGGCACGGGCCGTTGGGCGGACCGGAAGGTCCACGGGATCCGGAAGCCGGACCGGACCCCGATCAACGGGCCCCGTCCCGCACAAGTTCCTCAATCTCCTCCTCGGTCAGTGTGTGATCCGAGGACTTGGCCCGCTCGAAAATCCGCTTGCACAGGGCCTCGTCCTCGTGGTCGTGGCCTCGGACCCGAAGCCAGTATTTGACGTTCGATATCCCCGACATGGGGCTCACGTCGATCTCCTGATGTCTCCCCACCATGGAGGCGGGAATCCCCGAGTAGATCCGGTCGGCGAGCCAGGCGTCACCCTTCTCCTCCGCCTTGATGATGGCCGCCGCGTGGACGCCAGTAGCTGTCCGGAAGGCGTCTCGGCCCACCACAGGATAGCTCGCCGGCAACGGCACCTGGCACGCCTCCGAGACGAGCTGGCAGTACTCTGGCAGCTTCGCGAGATCGGCGTCGTGGATGCCCAGGAGCTTGAGGTTCACCAGAAGAAGATCCATCTCCGTGTTCCCGACCCGCTCCCCGATCCCCAGGGCCGTTCCATGGATCCGGTGGGCGCCGGCCTCCACGGCTGCCAGAGCGTTGGCCAGTCCGAACCCCCTGTCCCGGTGCCCGTGGAAGTCCACCTTCACGTCCTCTCCCGAGGGACGAACGATCTCGTCCAGGACGAACCGGACCAACTTCCGGACTCCGTCCGGGGTGGCATGCCCCACCGTGTCGGCGATGCACAACCGCTTCACGCCCCATTCGATGGCCTTCCCGTAGATCGCCTTCAAGGTCTCGGGGCGGGCCCGGGTCGTATCCTCGGTGACGAACATCACCGGAAGCCCTTCCTCCACCGCGAAGGTCACCGACTCCTCCGAGGTCTGTAGCATGCGGTCCAGCGTCCAACCCTCGGCGTACTGTCGGATGGGAGACGTGCCGATGAACGTACAAACCTCGATGGGAATCCCAGTGGCTTGGGAAATCTCGGCCACGGGCCGCACGTCCCGAACCATGGTGCGGGCCGCGCAGTTCGCCTCGATGGAAAGCCCCTGGTCGGCAATCTCCTTCGCAAGGGCGGTCACATCCTCCACGGCCCGGGGACCGGCTCCCGGCAAGCCGATGTCGGCGCTATGGATCCCCAACTCGTCCATGAGGTGGAGGATCCGGATCTTCTCGGCGATGGGGGGGTCCACCACCGACGGGTTCTGAAGCCCGTCTCGGAGCGTTTCGTCGTCCAATTCCACCTTCTCTACCGAGGACCAGTCGAAGGTGCCGGGGACGGCGTTCCAATCGTAAATCAGGTCTCGTTCATCCATCGGGTCCGATTCCTTCGGTTGGGGGCCTGGGATTCGAGTGGCCCTGGGACCGCATCCCTATTTGAAATCTGGGCTCCCCGCCAAGTTCCGCAAGCGACCCCCTCATCCCCCGGGTGGCGCCGGCGGTCCGGAGAGGCGATTTTCGTATGACCCATGGATCCGATCCGACCCCCCCCGGTGGAGAGCCCTGAGGGCTCCATCACGGACGACGGCGGCCGACCCCGAGGCGCCCTCTCCGAGCCCGCGAAATCCATCGGGGCTCCCGGAACCGAATCCCACACCCCTCTTCCCCCGGCCGACCTCCTCCGCGTCCCCACCGTGGCCGACGCTGTGGCCCGGATCCGCGAGACGGACGCCCGGACCGTGGAGGAGCAAGTGAGGATCTCCGAGACGCCGGCACCGCCGTTCCAGGAAGGAGCCCGGGCGTCTCTCCTGAGGGCCGGCTTCACCGACGCCGGCCTGCGAAACGTCCGAGTGGATCGTGTGGGGAATGTACTGGGTCTTCTGGGGGGCCGGCCCGGACTCGAGCCCGTGGTCCTCTCAGCCCATCTCGACACGGTCTTTCCCGCCGGCACCGATCACCGCGTGCGAAAGGAGAACGGGCGGCTCGTGGGGCCGGGAATCACGGACGACTCCCGCGGACTGGCAGCCCTCCTGGCCACCGCTCGTTCGCTGGTTCACGGCGCCGTCCGGCCCCGCCACCCCATCCTTTTCGCAGCCACCGTAGGTGAGGAGGGCCCGGGTAACCTCCGGGGCGTGAAGCACCTTTTCGGTCCGGACGGGGCGGCCCGCGGCTGCCACGGCTTCATCTCCCTGGACGGAGCAGGGCTCACTCATGTGGTGACCCGAGGCATCGGCTCCACGCGTCTCCGGTTCGGGATGGTGGGCCCGGGCGGACATTCGTGGGGAGACTGGGGTCAACCGAACCCGCTCCACGCCCTGGCCCGGGGCGTGGCCCGGGCCGTGGAGCTTCCTTTGCCCGTCACCCCCCGCACCACCCTGACCGTGGCCCGCTGGGGCGGGGGCCATGCGATCAACGCTATCCCCGGGAACGGTTGGGTCGAGATGGACCTCAGGAGCGAGGACGAGGCCACCCTGGCGAAGGTGGAAGGGGAGGTCCGACGGTGCATTCGGAATGCCGTGGAGGAAGGCGGCCGGACCGCCGGCCTGGAGCTCCGGGTGGAGGAGATCGGGCGGCGGCCGGCAGGGGCCACGGATCCGGAACACCCCCTGGTACAGGCGGCCGTGGCCGCCTCCCGGCACATGGGTGTCCAACCCCGGTTCGTCTCCTCATCCACGGACGCCAACGTCCCCATGGCCGAGGGCGTGCCAGCATTGACCATGGGAGCCGGGGGCCACGGAGGGCGCGCCCACACCGTCCACGAATGGTACCGGAACAACCGGGGCTGGCAGGGCGTCGTGCGAGCCGCCCTGACGGCACTGGCCGTGGCAGGAATCCAGCCGGCGGACGAAGTGGGCTAGCGGGCGCCAGCCCCTCGGGGACCTATCCCTCCACCGTGGAATCGTCGGCCAGGTTGAAGCGGCCCTCCGCTTCCGAGATCCGGACCCGAGCTCCCACCAGCGACCCCGACACGGTGCCGCCCCGGATCTCCGAGTCCGGGCCCACGATAGAGTCACGGATCGTGCTTCCGGTCACCCGGGCGCCCCGCTCCAATGTCACGTTGGGGCCGATGTCCGACTCCTCCACTATGACCCCGTCCTCGATTCGCACCGGCTCGTGGATACGGGATCCCTGAACCTGGGCCTTCGGATCCACCCCGCCGCGGCCGGTACGGAGCAGGTGCTCGTTCGTTTCCAGGAGGGTTTCGAGCTTTCCGCAGTCGTACCAGCCCTCCACCGGAGCTGTCCGCAGCCGGGCACCTCGATCCACCATGTACTGGAACGCATCGGTCAGGTAGTACTCTCCCCCGGGACCGGTACCCCCTTCGAGCGCGTGGTCGATCCCTGCGAAGAGAAGCTCGTGGTCCCGAATGTAGTACAGCCCGATGTTGGCCAGCCGGGAGATGGGTTCCTTGGGCTTCTCCACGATCCGGGTCATGGCTCCGTCTTCCCCGGTGACGATGACACCGAAGCGTTGGTAGTCCTCCACTTCCTTTGCCCAGAGCACGCCGGCCCACTCCTCGGGGAGGTCACGGGCAAGGGAGAGGTCCGCGTCGAAGAGGGTGTCGACGAACACGATGAGGAGGTCTTCGTCCACGTACGGTTCGGCCAGCTTCACCGCCCCGGCCGTGCCGTCCTGAACCTCCTGCACCACGAAGTGGGCGGTGAGCTGCGGGTACTCGCTCCCGATGTACTCCCGGATCACGTCTCGAAGGTAGCCGACGATGAAGACCACCTCGTCGACGCCCAGCTCGATCAGGTCATCGAGGATGTAGCTCATGACCGGACGCCCCCCGACGCGAAGGAGGGGCTTCGGGGTGACGTAGGTGTGGGGTCGGAGGCGGGTTCCCTTACCCGCCAGGGGAATGATCGCTTTCATGGTGCCTCGGTTGGGGTGTGGAGCCGTGTGGTCCGGTGCTGCGAAGATCCTCCGGGCTGCGGGGAGGCGGAGCCTCCTGACGTCGGACAGTCCCGGAGGGCCCTCCGAGCCCTTGGATGAACACCATAGGGGGAAGCCGGTACCTCCGGCAATCGGTGGGGGGACCTTTCTCGGAACCTCCTCGTCCGTGGAAGGTTGTTACTCCCGGCAGTACGACCGGAGCTCCTCCATCCTTCCCTTCACCGACGGTAGCTGGAGGCCCTCATGGAGCGCCACTTCCAGACTCCCCCGGAGGGAAACGCAGCCTCCATCCTCGTTCGTCGGTTCCACCGGGCCCTGACGCGGAACCGGGCGGCGACGGACCCTGCGTCCCCGGACCCGCGGCTCCGGGGACGAACCTACTCGGTCCCGTTCCAAACCGTTTGGAGCGCGGCCCGTGGGCTGGTGGACGGGGGCCTTCGGGGCTGGCGTCTCCTCCGGGCCGACGACGAAACCGGGGTCCTGGAAGGGGAGGCCCGGACCCGAATGCTCCGTTTCGTCGACGATTTGGAAGTCCGGATCACCCTCGATGCGGACGGCCAGACCCGGGTGGATGTGACCTCGTCCTCCCGAAAGGGGAAGGCCGACCTCGGGACGAACGCCCGGAGGATCGCCCGCTTCCTCCGGCGGCTCGACCGGAGTGTGAAAGCGGACCGCTCAGCCCCCCCCTGACACACCGGCCGTGACCCGCTCCTGCTCCGCCGCCTCCCTCTCACGCTTCCGAGCGCCGGCTGGGCGGAGCTCCAACGTCTCTCCCTCGCTCCGGGCCACCACGGAAGCGGCCGTGAGGTCGCCCGTCACGTTCACGGCCGTCCGGATCATGTCCAGGATGCGGTCCACGCCGAGGATCAGGGCGATGCCCGCCTGGACGTGGGCACCCAAACCCACGGCGTTCAGGACGATGATCAAGGTGATGATCCCCGCCGAGGGAACCCCCGCAGCGCCGATGGAGGCCAGGGTGGCGGTGAGCACCACGATGAGTTGGTCCATCAAGCTCAGTGGAAGCCCGTATATCTGGGCGATGAACATGACGGCCACTGCCTGGTAGAGAGCCGTTCCGTCCATATTGATGGTGGCTCCCAAGGGGAGCACGAAGCTGGAGACGGGCTTGGACACCCCCACCCGGTCCTCGGCCGTCTCCATGGTTACCGGCAGCGTGGCGCTGCTGGAAGAGGTGGAGAAAGCCACCAAGGGCGCATTCGAGACGTTCTTGAGGAACGGGAAGAACTTCAATCCGGCAAGGAATTTCACCGCCAGACCGTACGTGATGAGGCCGTGGAGCAGGAGGCCCGCGGCCACCGTCACCGTGTAGATCAGGAGGCTCTGGAGAAGATCGATTCCGAAGCGCGCCACCACGGCGGCGATGATGGCGAACACTGCGTAGGGCGCCGTGACCATGATCCACCGGATGACCACCATGCACGCGTCGTTGATCCCCTCGAAAAAGGTGATCACCGCCTCCCGCCGGGCGGGAGCGATGGCGCTCACGGCGGCCGCGAACAGGATCGTGAAGAAGATCAGCGGAAGCAGGTCCAGCTCCGCGGCAGCCTGGATGGGGTTGTTCGGGATGAGGTTCACCAGCGTATCCACCACGCCGGGGGCCTCGTCCGCCAAGGCCACCGCCCCCTCGGCGTCGGCGTCGAACTCCGCCGAGAGGCTGTCCCGGGTCTCGGGATCGACCCTGCCACCCGGCCGGACCACGTTGGAGATGAGCAGGCCGAAGGTGACGGCCACGGCCGTGGTGCACATGTAGTACGCCACGGTCTTTCCGCCGATGCGGCCCAGCTTGGTCAGATCCCCCAGAGAGGCGGTGCCCACCATGAGGCTCGCCACCACCAGAGGCACCACGATCATGGTGATGGCCCGGATGAAGGCGTCCCCCACGGGTTCCAGGGAGATGAAGAAGTTCTGGAGCCAGTCGATCCCCAGAACGTTCGCCATGAACCCGCAGATGACCCCCAGAACCAGCCCGATGAGGATCTTGGTATATAGCTGCATGGCGGACCCGGTCCAGGCGGTGGTGTAGACGACGGCGCGGGGTCGAACCTCGGAGCGAGGGCGCGCCCAAGATAGAGGGCGGGTCGCACCCCTGCAAGTCGCCTGATACCTTGCGTTCCAGATCGTCCGGAGACCTCAGCCTGATCGATGCCCGTGCTTCCTGTGAGCCCGATATTCCTTCCACTCCTCCTTCTCCTGGCTTTCGCCGGGGGGTGCTCGGAGGGCCCCCCTCCGGTGGACGAGTCGGACGCCTCCGATCTGTCCGGCGAGGAGGAACCCATGGCGGGGTCGAGTCAGGTGCTCTACGAGCGTCACTTCGCCTTCATCGCCGATGATCCGGACTCCCTGGCCATTCTTCCGTGGCTCTTCGAACGATGGGTGGGCCCCGAATCCACACGGCAAAGGGCCCGGAGTTGGGTGCTCCTGGACTCGAACTGGGACACCCTTCTGGAAGATGAACGGGAGCTCGGCACCACCCGGGCCCCGTGGCGGATCCTCCCGGGAGGCCCCATCGGCCTCACCGTGGGGCCGGACGACGCTCTGGAGAGCCTCTTCATCCGCAATGGGGGGGGAGGAGTAGAGCTGGCGTTCCTCGAAACCGTCACCGAGTGGTCCGGAACCGCCGGGGAAGTCTTCCGGGTGGGGCGGGGGCGAGCCTCGTTGGCCACCGGCTCGGGGGAAGGCTTCGTCCTGGAGCTCAACCGGGCACGGAGAAACGTGGAGAGGCCACGGGGAGACTGGAAGTTCCTCCGGTCGGAGGACGGAACGCTGAAGGTCTTTTTGGACGGAGTCCATGAGGCCGACGATGATGTCTACCCTGCCCGGGCATGGACGCGAATGGATGGGGTGGACACCCACTGGCCCGACGTGGAGGTCCGGGCGACGGATCTCCGTCCGTTCGAACGGGCCCGGCGGGACGTGCCGGCGGGGTGGAGCTTCGCCACCCCCGCGGAGGAGCTGGTCGGAGAGCTGGAGGCCGAGTCCGTGCACCTGATGGCCCTGGAAGGGGAGGGACCGATCCTTCCGGTGGAAGGTCTCTTCCAGGTTCATGGGCACGTCCGGAAGAACGGGGACGAGATCCCGGTCTTCGGGTTCATCATGCACGCTCGACGGTAGACGAGCGGTGCAGGCCGAGCTCCTTCGGGCCCTTCTGACCATCGGCTTCGGCGCCATGGCCGGTGGCCTCACGAACACGGTAGCCGTGTGGATGCTCTTCCACCCCTACGAACCACCCAAGCTGGGTCCCTGGCGGCTCCGTTTTCTCCACGGGGCCATTCCCAAGAATCAGGGGCGGCTGGCCGAGGCGGTGGGTCGCACAGTGGGCGGCCGACTCCTTACCGAGGAGGACCTGACTCGCACCCTGGGAGCACCGGAGTTCCGCGCCGCTTTCGATGCTCGGCTCGGCGGCCTTCTGAACGAAGCGCTCCTCACCGAGCGTCCCTCCCTCAGAGAGCTTCTACCAGATCGGGCAGCGCCACAGGTGGAATCGGCGTTGGAAGACGTGATGCAGGTGGCCGTGGAGCGGCTGGAGGCCTACCTGCACTCGCCCCGGTTCGAGGAGCACCTCACCGCCCGGGCACAGGAGCTCGTGGAAAGCCTTCGAGACGAACCCATCGGCAATCTCCTGACCCCGGACAGGGAAGAACGGGTCACGGAAGCGGTGGACGAGTGGATCGTCTCGGCGGTGGAAAGCGAGGGTTTCCGGCGAGCCGTGGACGAGTCGTTGGACCGAGCCGCTCGACGCGTCCTCCGTCCGGGTCGGACCTTCCAGGAAGTGCTCCCTCCCGAGATGGTGAGCTCGGTGGAGCGCGCCGTGGCCGAGTACCTCCCCCTGGCCATCCAGCGCCTGGGCGGGCTCCTGGAAGACCCGGTGGCCCGGGCCCGCTTCGAGGCCGCCATCCACGACCTCCTACAGCGCTTCCTCCACGACCTGCGCTTTCATCAGCGGGTCATGGCCCGGCTCATCATCACGGAGGAAACGGTGAACCGGGTCCTGGAGACGGTGGAGGAGGAAGGCGCCGAACACCTCTCGGATATGCTCCGCGATCCGGCGGTGCAGGACGCCATGGCCCGGGGTGTGAACGATGCGGTGGTGGATTTCCTCGGGAGGCCGGTCACCTCCGTATTCGGAGAGCCCGACTCCCCCAACGTGGCCGAGGTCAGGGAAAAGGTGAGCGAATGGTTCGTGGGGGCGGCACAGGATCCGGCCACCCGTAAGTACATCCTGGGGAAGCTCCACGCCGCCATGGACCGGACTGCCGGATACACGTGGGGCCAGCTCTTCGACAAGGTTCCGCCGGAAGTCCTGGCTCGCTGGGTGGTCCAGTTGGCCCGAAGCGACGCAGGGTCCCGGCTCTACCGGGAGGTGGGGTCACGGCTGGCCCGGTCCCTTATGGACCGGCCCATCGGAAGGCCCATGGACTGGCTTCCGGATCGAGCGCCGGAAAGGATCCAGGGTGCCCTGAGCCAACCCCTCTGGGACTGGCTCCAGTCCCAGGCTCCGGAGGTGGTCGGGCGGATGGACGTGGCGGGGCGAGTGGAAGCGAAAGTGCGGGGCTACCCTACGGACCGGATGGAAGAACTCGTGCGAAGGGTCACGGAGCGAGAGCTCCGCCTCATCATTCGGCTCGGCTACGTACTCGGAGCAGTGATCGGAGGCGTACTGCTGGGGGTCAACGCCCTGATCGGATGAGAGGTCTGCGGCTCGGCGATGGGCGACGGGGCGCTTGCCGACACCAGGATCCCCCGCTCAGTATTGGAAGGGGCGTTTGCCCTGGACCCTACGCCGCCGTTCGGAGCCTCGCTCCGTTTTCCTCTGCAGGAGGTTGAGAAAGGTCACATGACGGGTGGCCTTCCGATGATCGCCGGGCTTCGAGAGAAGCTCTTCGATCTCTTCCGGGGCCTGGTCGAAGGGGCGGGGACGCCCGATCCAAAGGCCGAGGGCCAGGGCCCCTACGAGGCCGAGTATTTGCAACAAGAGCACGTTGGAACCTCCGTGATTCCTTCATCCCGGAACGACAACGCCGGGGCCTGAATCTAACCGCGATGAGCCCGGAAGGTTCCAGGCTCGAACCGGCGGGGAACGTCCGGAGATCCCGTATCCGGAGGGAAGGAGAGTCAACCCTTGCCCAGGGACTCCAGGACGAGCAGGAGGAGAGAAATGCTGAGGATGATGGGCACGGCGTTCGTTCCCACGGCTACCAGGGCCACTACGGGCCAGAAGATCATGTGGATCATCGTGTACCCGCCGGGCAGAAGGTCTCCCATCTCCGCTTCCTCCTCGAACGTCGCGTGGAATTCACCGCGGCCCT
The DNA here is from genome assembly GCA_007122885.1 of Gemmatimonadota bacterium. Taxonomy (GTDB): domain Bacteria; phylum Gemmatimonadota; class Gemmatimonadetes; order Longimicrobiales; family Gaopeijiaceae; genus SKSR01. Next base: position 15,664 of record SKSR01000340.1, on the reverse strand, counting down.
CGGGTTGTCCGAGCTTCACCGCAGGGCTGGAGTCGGCCCAAATATGAGGTGACGGGGCTCGCATGTCGAGAACCGGCGGTTCGGCCCCGAGAGGCGGACCGGGTCCCTTCACTCGGAGAGGGCCAGAGCCAGCACCCGGTGCCCCATGACCTCGGTGTACGAGTCCGCCCGAAAGGGCACGGTGTCCCGGAACTCGGGGCCATCCCAGACGAACGTGTGGTATTCGCCCCTCTCGCCTCCAGGGTCGGCTCCCGTCGCTTCCACCTCCCCGACGAACTCCAGGTCCACCTCCCGACCCAGCCACTCGGCATTGCCGGATTCCAGGTTCACTCCGGTGACCGTCGCCCGGTACCCGGCCTCGATGAACTCCCGGACGAGGGCCCCCGGCTCCTGGCCCCAGAGGGGCTCACGGTGTTGGAAGCCCCGCTTCCGGGTCCGCTCCTCGTACCACGCCCGAACATCGGCCAAGTGGATGTTGCCGTAGACGACGCCATCCATTCCTCTTTCCACCATCCGGTCCAGTAGGTCCCCGTAGATGGCCTCGTAATCGCCGTCCCCTGCACTCCCCGTCATCAGCTCCATCCCCAGTGCCCGGGCCTGCACCCGCAGCAACTCCTCGGGGACGCCGTGAAGCCGGACCCGCCCACTTTCACGGTGGTGCATGGTGAACGCCAAGGGAACTTGGAGCCCCGTTCTCCGGACCCGGTGGAGGGCCAGGGTGGCATCCTTCCCTCCCCCGGTGGCCAGGGCGAAGACCCCCTTCCCGTCCCTTCGGGACCCCATCGGGCCGCTCAGAAGTCCCCGGACCGTACCCGGCTGACGGCCAGGCGGAGCGGCAGGGCGATGGTCAGGGCGGTGACCAGGGCCACTCCGGCAAAGGCCGCCAGGAGCGGAAAGAGGCCGGCATCCAGGAAGGAGGCTCCTTGGAGGCGCGCCTGGAGGAAGAGGTAGACCGGCCACGCCTCCAGGGCGATGACCACGGCCAGGTACCCCACGGCCGCCATCATGAAGAGGAGCCCACCGAAGGAAGTAGGGATCTCCGCCGGGTTCTCGGTCTCATAGTTCGGATAGAGGGCTCCGAAGCCCAGCGCCAGGGCGGTGATGGCGAAGGTCGCCGCCACCATGGTGGCGGTGGAGACCGCGAGCATGACGGGTGAGACGTCCAGGATCAGGTTCGTGACCACGCCCAGAGGGAGGGCTACGAGAAGCAGGGGAATCGTTCCGACCCAGTACTTGACCCAGAAGATTCGGCGGGGATCCACGGGAGACGAGCGCAGGAGCCACATCATCCGTCCCTCCAGCGACATGGACGGGAAGACGAAGCGGGCGGCGATGGCCGCCACCACGAAGCCCGCCAACCCCATGTTGAGGAAGGATACCACGTTGACGAGGAAGAACGAGACATCCTCTCCCGTGCTCACCGGGAGAACCCGGATGTTGTAGATGTAGACCACCACGAGCACGCCCAGCAGGATGAGCTGGGACCACTGGGTAGTATCCCGAAAAAAGACCCGGATCTCCTTCGCCACGAGTTCCCGGGTCCGGAGATCCATCCATCCCAGAAGGCCTTCCCACGCTCGAATCCGCCGGCGCCCTTCCTTCCGCTCGGCTCCTTCCTGGGCCCGGGAGAATCCTTCCGGGAAGTATGTGGAGTGGGCCCACCCGCCCAGGACGAGAAAAGCGCCGGCGGTGCTCAACAGGAGGAGGAAGGGGAAGGCCTCGAAGGCACCGTTCAGGTGACTCATGAGGGCCCCGGAGGCCCACTCGCTCGGAAGCCACGGCGACGTGGGCGTCCGGAGGGCCGCCATGAAGTCCACCAGGTCCCGGAACTCGTCCGGTCGCACCAGCCGCTCGGGCCTGAGGAACCGGATGAGTACCACGACTCCCGCCGCCGCCAGGAGTCCGATCAGGGCCAAGAGATCTCTGGTCCTGCGGGCGGGGAAGACGTTCACCAGGAGGAGGGTGAGAGCGCTACCGGCCACCGCCGGGAGGACGAGGAAGGGGAGGAGTACGGCCAGGGCCAAAAGGTAGAAGGAGGGGCCGGCGCCGTAGACTATCCCATAGGCGGCCAGCAGGGGAACCATGAGGAGAACCACCATCCAGGACGAGTTGGCCGTGCTCTCCGATAGGCGCGCCCAATAGAGGTTCAGGCTGTCCACCGGAGCGGCCACCAGAAGCTCCAGATCCCGGGACAGAAAGAAGGTGGAGAGAGCGGTGATGATGTTCGAGAGGAGGAGGATCAGGAGGAAGGTCAGAAGGGCGATCCCCAGAAGCTTTCCGGCCAACAGATCGCCGATCCCCTCCGTCCCGCGGAAATAGATGAGCATTCGGTGGATCATCACGAAGATGCCCACCCAGAAGACCAGGGCCACCCCCCCGAGGACGCCGAACTTGAAGAGGGGGGCTTCGTCCTTCCGGGCCCGATTCAGCTTCGCACGGAGCTTGGGCCGCAAGAGGAAAAGGAACCCAGGGTCCCTAACCGACTCCCGCACTCCCCACCTCGCTGGGACCCACGGCGTTCCGAAGGCTTGCCACCACCTCGGCCATCTCATCTCCCCCGGTCACCTTCAGGAAGATGTCCTCGAGATGGGCGCCCCCCGCGTCGGCCTCGGCCCGAAGTTCATCCATGGTTCCCAAGGCGATGATCCGCCCTTCGTGGATTATGGCGATCCGGTCGCAGACGGCCTCGGCCACCTCCAGGGTGTGGGTGGAAAGGAACACGGTTCCCCCCTCGTCCACGTATCTGCGGAGGAGATCCTTCAGGATCCGGGCGGACCGGGGATCGAGGCCGACCATGGGCTCGTCGATGACGATCAGGGTGGGGTCGTGGATGAGTGCGGAGGTGATCAGTAGTTTCTGCCGCATCCCGTGAGAGTAGCTCTCGATGAGCTCGTCCTTCCATTCGGTCAGGTGGAAGAGGTGAAGGAAACGGTCCACCCGGTCCTGGACCTGGTCCGCCTCCTTCCCCCAGAGCCCGGCTACGAAACGGAGGAACTCACCTCCGCTCAGCTTTTCGTAGAGAAAGGGCCGATCGGGAATGTATCCGACCCGGGACTTGGCCAGCGCCGGCTCGGAAGCCAGGTCGTGGCCGGAGATTCGGATGCGTCCGCCGCTGGGCTGGAGCACGCCGGCCACCATCCGGATCGTCGTGGTCTTCCCGGCGCCGTTGGGACCCAGGAAGCCGAAGATCTCCCCGGAAGGCACCTCCAGATCGACCCCGCGTACGGCCTGGAAGTCCCCGTATCGCTTGACCACACCCTCGAGCTTCAGCGCCGGCTCCGACTCTTCGCTCATCTCCGTCCCTCCCGCACCCGGTCTCCCGTTCCACTCCGTGCACCCGACCATCCCACCTCCGCCGGACTCCCAGGGCCGGCGTTCGGATGGGAGGCCACAGGCCCGTCCAGCGCTTGGATCTCCAGGCGCCCGATGAGCCGGGCGATCTCCACCTGCTGGGCCAAACCACCAACCCGGAAGCGAATGTGGGCTGCTCCGGCCGGGGCCTGTCCGAGGGTGGGATCCATGGCCGTCCACTCGCCCAGCCACACCTCCGGCCAGGCGTGATAGAAAAAGGAGCCCTCCATATAGACCAACCCCACTGCGGTACGAGCCGGAAGCCCCAGGGCGCGGGCCAGGGCCACATACAGGATGGTGTGCTCGTTGCAGTCTCCCCGGCGGTTTTCGAGCACCTGCAGGGCGCTCGGGATGGCGAACGCCATCTCCTTGCTGATCAGGCCGTGGACATGATCGTTGAGCCGCCGGGCCGCCTCGACCGGGTCGCTCATTCCGCCGCCCACCGCTCGCCGGGCCTCCCGAACGATCCGATCGTCGCCGCTCTGAATGAGCGGCTCGGATTGGAGAGACTCCCGGAGATCCATCCGCGGGTACGGGAGGGTGTATCCCGGATCGAGGGAACTCCAATCCTCTCTTCGAACCAGAAGGGTGTCCCCACGGAGCTCCTGGCGTCCCCCGTCCAGGTCGAAACCCTCCAGATCCACTCCGCCCAGGACGAAGCGAAGCTCCTCGTGTTCCTCCACCTCCCCCAGATCCACGTCGCTTTCGATGGCAGTGCTCAAGACCACGTCTCCGCCCCCCTCCGCCGTACCCCCGCGTGCCCGGGTGTCCTCCTGCTCCTGCCGGGCCAGCTCGAAGGGTATCTTCTCCATGGAGAAGCCCATGGGGCTGGAGGAGCGGAGCACCCTTCCGTCCTCGTCTATCCAGCTCTCCACCTCCATCCCCCCGAACCGCTCCTCGACCCTCCACACGGAGACCGTCCGTTCGCCGGAGGACTCCCATCGCTCCGTGTCCGGATCCCTTACGGCGGAATCGGCCACGACCATGGTACCCTGCTCGAGGACCTCCACCTCCACGGTGCGGTTCGACACGGTGGAGGGATCGAAGACGGGAAAACGGAAGGTCCGGCCCACCTCCAGGTTTCCGGACAGGGCCACCCGGATCGGAAGCACCGCGGCGAAGATGGGGGGCTCGTTCAGCCGGAAGCTCACCTCCTCCGTCCCGCCCCCTGCATCCACATCCACAAGAAGAAGCGTATCCCCCTCCACTCGCCCTTCGGCACCGAACGACCCGGCATCGGAGTCCAGGGTGAAGGAGAACTCCTCCATGGCCAGGGCCGTGCTCAAGCGGACGCGAGTACGCGTCACGGCACCGCCGGGCTGACCCATGGCCTGGAGCTCCAGGTTCATCTGGTCCTCCAGGACGAAGCCTCCCCGGTCGGGAATCGTGTCGAGGCGAGAGGTGGCCATTCCCACCGACTCGTTCCCCATCCTCAGAGCGTAGAAGTTGGTCCCGGGCGCCAGGGTCCGGGTAGCTTCCGTCAGGCGGGTGAGCTCGGGCTGGAAGTACTCCCGCCGAACATGCCACCCCAGCATGGCGAACCAGGTCAGAAGGACGACGCTCCCCAGAACTACTCGTCGACGGATCAACGAGGCACCTCGCTCACGATCCGTTGGTCGCCGTTCCGAAGCCCGCACGCTCCACTTCCCGACGGAACGCGTCCTGCTCGTAGTCGCTCGCCACCGCCACGATGACCTCCCTCGGATAGTGGGCCCGAACCAGGTGTTCCCTGATCGTCTCCACCATGATCCCTGCGGAGGCCTCCGCCTCCAAGCTTCCGGCCCCCGTTCCCAACGGGGGAAGAGCCAGGCGCTCGAGACCCCATTCCTCGGCCCGTCGCAGCCCGTTCACGAGCGCCCTCCCAACCCCCGATACCGTGACGGGCTCGTCCTGGGACTGGATGACCACATGGATGAAATATCGGGCGGTGAGCGCCCCCCCGGGAGTGATGACGGCGCCCCCCACGGGAAGGGAGCCCACTCGGCGGAGCCTCTCCAAGACATCCTCCCCGGCCTCGGAGCCAAGACGACTCCCTTCGCTCGTCACGGGCTCCAACTCGCCGCTCACCGGGCGGAGAAGGCCCTCCGCCTCCACCTGGCCAGGGGACGAGAGGACCACCCGGATCACTGGTCCGAAAGCTCCCGCGCCTTGCGATACATGGCCGCCGCCTCCCGGGGGAGATGCTTCTTGTCGTAGAGGATACCCATGACGTGATACGCCTTCGCATTGCCCGGCTGAAGGTGCGAAGCCCGTTCCAACATCTCCAGGGCCTCATCCACCTTGCCGAGGCGGTTGAGAGCCTCCCCCCGGTAGAAGTGTGCGGCGCCGTGGTCCGCGTCCCGCTGGCAAACCCAACGGAGCTCGGCTTCCGCTTCAGCATAGAGCCCACGGCGAAAGTACAGGATGCCCAGGTTGGCACGAACGTCCACCCGCTCCGGAGCCAGCCTCAGGGCTCGCCTAAGCTCCCGTTCCGCCTCGTCGAAGCGGCCCAGAGCGCCCAGTGCGGCCCCCAGATTCGACAGAACGTCCGCGTTTTCCGGTTCCAGGTCACGGGCCGCCTGGAACTGCTCCAGAGCCATGGGATGGTCGCCCGTTTCGTCAAAGAGTACGCCCAGGTTGTTCCGAGCCTTTACGCTGGCCGGGTACGCCTTCGCAAGGGAACGGTAGGCATCGATAGCCGCCTCCCGCTGTCCCTCTCGGGCCAGCTTTCTGGCCCGGGCCAGCCCCTCCTCCAACGGGTCTCGCCCTTCGTCCGAGCCCTCCTCCCCTTCATTTCGCCGCCCGGCGTCACCTCCACCCTCCACAGGCTCTTTCTCCAATTCGGACGCATCAGCGCCTTCCGCTTGGCCCGGGACCGGATCCGCGAACTCGAAAATCGCGCCGGTCCCACCGGGCGGAGGCGACGGGGCACCGGCCACCTCCAGCTCGACCTGCTCTCCTTCCCGTGACCCAGATTCCGGCGAAGAGAGGTCTTCGGAACCCTCCCTCGAGGCTTCAGAGCGCTCCGAAGCAGCCTTCGCCCCCGAACTCTCCTGCTCGTCCTCTCCGACCTGTTCGTGGTCCGCGCGGGCCTCCTCTTTATCTTCCGGTCCCTCGCCGTCGGGACGGTCGTCGCCCCTCATCCCTCCCTTTTCGCCTCCCGGCACTCCGCCACGACCCACTCCATATACTCCTCGGCCCCCTCCTTCACGGGGAGAGCCAGCACCTCGGGAACATCGTACGGATGGAGCTCCCGAACCCTACGGGTGAGAGCGTCCATCCGCTCGGCAGTCGTCTTGAGAACGAGGAGGACTTCCGGATCCTCGTGGACCTCCCCCTCCCAGCGGTACACCGACACCAGGTCGGGAACGACGTTCCCGCAGGCCACGATGCGCTCGGCCACCAGGGATCGGGCGAGGGAGACTCCGGTGTCTTTGTCCGGCGCCGTCACCAGGACCGTTCGGATTTCCATTTTCCTCTCCTTCCTCCCACTGTCGTCATGCCACGCCCACACGAGGAGCGCTCTCACTTTCCTCGTACACCCGGTCGATGGCCTCCCGGAACCGCTCGTCCACCACCCGTCGCTTGACCTTCTGGGTGGGGGTCAGGGACCCGTCCTCGATGGTGAACTCCTGGTCCAACAGAAGAATCTTCTTCGGAAGTTCGAAGCGGGCATAGTCCCTCAACTCTTGGTCCACCTCCTTCGCCAGCAGTTCCTGGACCTCCGCTTTCTCCAGAAGCTCTCGACGATCGTCGGACGCGATTCCCTGCTGCCGGGCCCAAGCCTCCAGGTTCTCGAAGGCCGGAACCAACAGGAGGGTCAGGAACTTGCGTCGATCCCCAAGGAGAACGGGCTGGTCGATGAACCGGTTCTTCTTGAGGCGGTTCTCGATGGGCTGGGGAGCAACGTTCTTCCCCCCAGCGGTCACGATGATATCCTTCTTTCGGTCCGTGATCCGCAGGAAGCCGTCGGCGTCCAGCTCCCCGATGTCCCCGGTGTGGAACCAGCCCTCGGAGGAGAGAACCTCCGCCGTCTCCTCCGGTCGGTTGTAATAGCCCTTCATGACCTGAGGCCCCCGCACCAGGATCTCACCGTCGTCCGCGATCCGGATCTCCGTTCCCGGTACAGGCGGCCCCACCGTCCCGATCTTGAAACGCTCGGGGGTGTTCACATTCGTCACCGGGCTCGTCTCCGTGAGACCGTAGCCTTCCAGAATCGTGATCCCCGCCGCGTAGAAGAAACGGTTGATCTCCGGCGCCAACGGGGCTCCACCGCTCACGAAGAACCGGAGCCGCCCTCCCACTCCCGCTCTCAGCTTCTTGAAGACGAGAGCGTCGGCGATCCGGTGCTGGAAGCCCAGGAGGAATCCGGCAGTCCGACCGGCCAGGCGGAGGTCCGACCACCGCTCTCCCACCGAACGAGCCCATTGCACCAGCTTGCCCTTCACCCCTCCCGCCTCCATGACCCGGGCGTATACCTTCTCGTAAAGCCGCGGAACGGAGACGACGATCGTGGGCCGGATGGCTTTCAGGTCCTCGGGAACCGTGTCCAGCGACCGGGCGTAGGCGATGCTGACCCCGGAGCTGAAGAGGAGGTAGTCCACCATACGCTGGAAGACGTGGGAAAGGGGCAGGAAGGATAGAGTGGAGTCCTCCGGCCCCACCGGAATCAGGGAACGGGCCGCTTGAACGTTGGAGAAGAGGTTGTCGTGCGTGAGCATGACCCCTTTCGGGTCTCCCGTGGTTCCGGAAGTGTAGAGGATCGTGGCCACGTCCGCAGGTTCCGCCCTCTCTCCTTCGCCCCGCAGGACCTCGTCGTCCGTCACCCCCGGCCAGCTTGCGCCCTTCTCCAGGAACTCGCTCCAGGTCAGAACCCCCTGGGACCGGTTCGCCTCGCCCGAGTCGACGGCGTCATCCTCGAAAACGACGATCCACTCCAGCTTTCCGGCGTCGGCCCGGGCCTCCAGGAGCTTGGTCAACTGCTCCCGGTCCGAGCAGAAGACGAGCCGGGCACCGGCGTCGTTCAGGATGTACGCCACCTGTCCGGGGGTGAGGGTGGCGTACACCGGAACATCCACGACCCCGGCCATGAGGCACGCGTAGTCCGCCAGGGCCCATTCCGGTCGGTTTTCCGAGAGGATGGCCGCCCGGTCCCCCCGCTCCATTCCCAGCTCCTTCAGGGCCCCCACCGCCTTCGCCACCGTCCGGCGAGCCTCGTCGTGGGAGATGTCCTTCCACACCCCTTCCTGGTGGAACCGGAAGGCGGAACGCCCCGAGTAGTGGTCGCCACTTTCGAGGAAGAGCCCGGTGAGGGTCCCGGGCCGGAACTCGCCGGGGGTGGAAGCTTCCCTCGAGGACTTCTCGGGAGCTACCCCAGTCTGCGTGGAATCCATGGTCCGGTCACCTCCTACATCGTCTGGAGTGGAAGCGTCGGGAAAGGCGTCCGCTGGAACCCCAGAACCCCAGGGTCACTCCAGCTCGATCTCGGTGCTGAACTCCATGTCTTCTCTGAGGGAGTGGAAGACGCTGCAGTACTTTTCCGCCGACAGGTGGACGGCCCGCTCGACCCTGGGCAGATGATCTCTTTCGGGCCCTTCAAAGCGGAAGCGCATGGCGATCCGCACGTATCGCTCCGGCGGCCCCTCCGCTCGCTCCCCTTCCACGGAAACCTCCAGATGCTCCAGCGGCACCCTGGACTTCTCCAGGATGGCCACCACATCCACTCCCATACAACCGGCGAGGCTCAACAGAAGCGCCTCCATGGGAGACGGTCCGTGCCCCGACCGTCCGTCCAGAAGGATCTCGGGCCCGTCTCCCCCTCGGCCCCGGAAGCGCAACCCCTCCCCGTCCCAGCGGAGAGCCGCCGTTCTAACCCTACTCATCGCCGGAAACGGAGGCGTCCACCTCTCCCCGGAGCCGGGCCAGGGTCGACCGGGCGTGGGAGATGTGCTCCTGGGCTTCGGCGTCGGATGGAGCATTGGACAGGAAGGCTTCCAAGTGGGTGGCCGCCTCCCCTTCGTGGCCCTCATGGAGCAGCAGGTAGGCTAAACCGTAATGAGCCCCCGCCGCGTCCGGATTCTTCTGGAGGACGTGTCGATACGTCTTCCGGGCCTCCTCGGTCATACCGATCCGGGTATACGCGATGGCTATCTGCTGGAGGACCACCGTGTCCCCCGGGGCTTCCTTGAGGGCCAACCGGAACGAGGTCAGGGCCTCATGGAAACGCCCCTCCTGGAGCAAGGCCAACCCTTCCTCGTAGTAGTCGACTCGCTCGGAGTCGTCTCCACCACCTAGGAGCTTCTTCCACCAGCTCATGGTAACCCACCCGAGGCGCTTCATGGAAAGAGTTCGGCCGCTGGCGCAAGGTACGGAGCCCCCCGTGACGGCGCAACGTCCGAGAACGCCGTCGATTCACCCACCTCCGGAGGCCGCCCCTCTTCCCAGCCGGCCCGTCATTTCCGTACCCCGACCACCGCCTGGGGGTCGTCCAGGATCACTTCCAATCCTTTCTCCTCCAGCAGACCCCCGGCGCTCTCTCCCGGGGTCGTGACCACCAGGCGGTTTCCTGGAGCCAGCACCCGAACGGATTCGTCCAGCCAGGACGAGGCGGTGTTCCCGTCCAGGGCGACCCCTCGCAGCACCGAGGAGAAGAACGGGAGCCGTCCTCCTCCCACGACGATGGGGCTCACACCAGCCTGCTGGCTCGCCTCGGGGAACCCGCCGGATGCGGCCACCACCTCCAGCTCGGAGACCGCTGCCGCCAGGCCTGCGGCGTGCGCGGAGCCGGGCCCCAGGAGGAGGACGTGGGCGGGTCCTTCGGTGACTCCCAGAAGCGCCGCCAGCTTCATGCTTTCCTCGGAAGGCGGCTCCGAAGCCGGGTCGAAGGCCGGACGTCCGGCGCGGGGAGGCGGCCGGAGATCCGCCACCCCATCCACCACCGGGTATTCCTCCCTGCAATTGGAGCACCCCAGGAGGCCACGGCGGACCCTCCGGTCCTCCATGGCGTGAGCCACCAGGATCAGACCGTGTTCCGGCCCGCACCGGGGACAAGCCAGCCGGTCGGTGAGGAGAAGGTGCACCGACCGGTACCGTCAGAAGCCGTCGGGAGCTCGGGCGGCTGGAAGGGGAGTGCCCACCGGCCCGTATTGGGCCCACTGTGTCGGGGTCTCCCAAACCCGGGCGTAGAGGAGCCCTTCCCCGATATCGGGCGGGAGCCGTTCCTTCAGCTCCTCGAAGAAGTAGCGGGCCTGGTTCTCGGCGCTCGTCTCCATCTCCGTGAACGGAGGCAGATCGTTCAGGTTCCGGTGATCCAGACGGTCCGTGAGCTCGCGGAGATGCCCCTTGAGCTCGACGAAGTCGAAAGCCATTCCCCCCTCGTTCAGCTCGGTGGCCTGCACCGCCACTTCCACTACGTACCGGTGGCCATGGAGGCGCTCGCACTTCCCCTTGTAGTTGCGGAGGAAATGTGCGGAATCGTAATGCGCCTGAACACTGATCGTATACGCGTGCATCCTGGAAGCCTCTTCTTCAGTTGAGGAGCTCACGGTCAGCTCCGCTCCACCGGAAGGTACGGGATCTGCACCGAATCAGGTCGGCCAGCCACGAACGCCACCGCCTCGGCCACTTCTTCGGGTCGGAGCATATCGGCGCGACTGGGAAGTTCCGAGCTCTCATCCGGGTCCAAAGGGTCCCATATGGACGTATCGGTAGCCGCGGGCTCCAGCAACGTGGCACGAACCCCCGTACCCCGAAGCTCCTCCAACAGCACCTCGTGGAAGCCCCGGAGCCCGAACTTGGACGCCGAGTACGCCGCGTTGCCCGGCAACGCCTTCCTGCCGGCCACCGACCCTACGTTGACGAGGGTCCCTCGGCCACGGGCCAGCATCCGTGGAAGTACGGCCCGACTCACGATGAAGGCCCCCCGGAGGTTCACGTCCAGATGGAGATCGAAGGTCCGAACGGACTCCTCCACCGCAGGCGCCAGCGAGAATACACCGGCGGCGTGAACCACCACGTCCACAGGAGCGCCCGCCCATTCCAGCAGGGCGGCAACCCCCTTTTCCACGCCCTGAGGATCGGTCACATCCATGGGAAAGGGGGCCACAGCGCCGGAGCCTTCCGGATCCGCCCGGCGGACGACCTCGTGGAGATCGTCACGGGTCCGGGCCGCCAAGCCGAGATGGAACCCGTCCTGGGCCAAGCGTAGAGCCACCGCTCGCCCGATGCCTCGGGTGGCCCCGGTGACCAGTGCCACCTTGGTCTGGGTACCGGACCTCTCGCCTCCGGACATTTTCAGGAGGGCGACCGGTGGGCGGACACGGCCAGGTGCAGGAACTCCTCTCGGGTCCGGGCGTCCTCCAGGAAGCTCCCTCTCATGGCCGAGGTGATGGTGGTGGAGTTCTGTTTCTCGACCCCCCTCATCATCATGCATAGATGGAAAGCCTCGACCACCACGCCCACTCCCTGGGGGTGAACCACCTCCCAAACGCTCTGCGCGATCTCCTCCGTGAGCCTTTCCTGTACCTGGAGCCTTCGGGCGAACACCTCCACCAGCCGAGCCACCTTGCTGAGCCCCATGATGTGCCCGTCGGGAATGTAGGCTACGTGGACCTTTCCGAAGAACGGGAGCAAATGGTGCTCGCAGAGGGAGTACATCTCGATGTCCTTCACCATCACCATATTGTGGTGACGTTCCTCGAACAGGGCGTCTCCCACGACCTCCTCGGGCTCCAGCCCGTAGCCCTGCGTGAGGAACTGCATGGCTCGCTCCACCCGCTCCGGGGTCCTGCGGAGCCCCTCACGGTCCGGATCCTCACCGAGCCTGCGAATCATCTCCGCCACGAGCTCCTTGTAGGAGACCCGCGAGAGATCCACACCCCCCTCCCCTTTCGCCCGGACCTGCGGTCGCGCACTGCGGTCGCCGCCCCCATCCCCGAGTATCGGCACCGGTCCGTTTCCACTCATCTATCCGCTCCCTCCGGGGCCTTCCCTCACTCCCCGGTGTACTCCACGTAGTTTCTCGGCGTCTCCCACAGAACGATCCGGGCCAGTCGAACCCCTTTCGGAAGGCTATCCTCCAACCGCTCCCAGATGGCCACTGCCAGGTTCTCGGTGGTGGGGTTAAGCCCCTCCAGCCAGGGAACCTCCAGGTTCAAGTTCCGGTGATCGAGGTCGCCGATCACTCGGTCGGACACGGCCTCCTTCAGCCGAGCCAGATCCATGACGAATCCGGTTTCCGGGTCCACTTCCCCGTCCACGGTCACGTCGAGCTCGTAGTTGTGCCCGTGCCAACGGGGGTTCGAGCAGTCCCCGAAGATCTCTCGGTTCCTCTCCTCGGACCAATCGGACCGAAAGAGCCGGTGGGCCGCGGAGAAATGGAGGCGACGGGTCACCCGTACGCGGGCCATGGAGCCAGAACCTCCCTGTTCGTCGGCACTGTGTACCCCGACCAGGCGCCGGCTGGGGCAATGGGATTCCCAAAACGGGTCGCCCCGCTACTCCAGACCGGCTCCCAGGTCCCGGGACCGGTCCGAGGCCAAGCTACCCCCTCCCCTCCCCGTTCGGTCCCAAAAAAACCGGGGCCGGCCCCCTTGAAGGGAGCCCGCCCCGGGGACCTGGTCCGAAGGGGGATTATTGAAGCCCGGGGTCTAACTTTGGTGACCTCCCCGCAGCGTCCGCAGTCCCCCTCGGGGGCGGGGCGTCGGCTGCAGGAGCCAGTCCCGGCTTCTCATGTGTTGGCTCAATAATGAAGCCCTTCGGCCAGGCCTCACGGTCAATATAAGGGTCGGCACCCGGACGGGTCCAGGGAAGCAGGGGCCGGGGGCCGCGCGGCGAGCGCTTCGCCCGCATCCGCTTCGGTGGACCGGGTACCGACCCTGCGGAACCCCCGCGGTCTCGTGCCGAGCGCGACGGGCCGCTAAGCGGCCCGAAACGAGCGGAGGAGAGCCAGGTTTCGCCGGTCGAGAGTGACCATGTCGTCCCCTTTCGGGGTCTCCAGGAGCTTCGGGACCTCCCGGAATCGATCGTCGTTCATGATTCGACGGAACGGCTTGGGTCCCAGGGTGCCCTCTCCGATGTGCTCGTGCCGATCCTTCCGGGACCCCAACGGGTGCTTCGAGTCGTTCAGGTGGAAGAGCCCGAGGCGATCCAGACCCAACACATCGTCGAAGCGAGTCCAGACATCCTCGTACCCCTCCACGAGATCGTAGCCGGCAGCGTAGGCGTGACAGGTATCGAAGCAGACGCCCAACCTGTCCCTCCCTTCCGGCGGAACAAGCTCCAGGATCCGGGCGAGATGCTCGAAGCTGCCGCCCACGGTGCTCCCGGATCCCGCCGTCAGCTCCAGGAGGACCCGGGTCTCGCCCTTCACCGACTCCAAGGCCCGGGCCACCCCTTCGGCGTTCCTGGCCAAGCCCTCGTCCACCGTACCGTCGGTGGCGTTTCCCGGGTGGGTCACCACGAAGTCCAAGCCCAGCCGTACCGAACGTTCGAGCTCCCCGACGAAGCACTGGAAGGAACGCTGCCAGAGCTCGGCCTTGGGTGAGGCCAGGTTGATCAGGTACGAATCGTGGGACACGGCCACCCGAATGCCCACCCCCTCCCGTTCCTCCCGAAATCGCCGGACCGCTTCTTCTGAAAGCTCCGGCTCCGCCCACCGGCTCGGCTGCTTCGTGAAGAGCTGCAGGTTCACCGATTGGATGTCCCGAGCCCGTTCGGGAGCCTTGTACACCCCCCCGGCCGTCGACACATGGGCTCCGAGCTCGTCGGCCGGAACGCCGGGCCCGCTCATCCCTCCCGTCCGGGGAAACCCCGTTCCGTCATGCTTCGCACGTCGAGTGCGTCGTCGATCTCGCTCTCGGCAAGTAGACCTTCCTCGAGGAGAACCTCCCGGACCGACCGTCCTGTGGACGCGGCGGCCTTCGCCACCTCGGAAGCGCGGTCGTACCCGATCCGTAGGTTCAAGGCGGTGGCGATGCTGGGGTTTCGCTCCAGGAGCTCCCGGCATCGTTCCTCGTTGGCACCGATGCCCCGAAGGCAGCGCTCGGTGAAGGTCCGGCTTCCGTTCGCGAGCAGGAGGGCCGACTCCAGGAAGGTATGGGCCATCAACGGAAGCATGACGTTGAGCTCGAAATTCCCTCGCCCCCCGGCCACGGTCATGGTGGCGTGGTTTCCGGACACCCGTGCGCTCACCATCATCAGGGCTTCGGAGAGCACTGGGTTCACCTTGCCGGGCATGATGGAGCTGCCGGGCTGGACCGCCGGGAGGGATATCTCGTACAAACCGGAAGTGGGTCCGCTGGCGAGCCACCGGATGTCGTCGGCAATTTTCATGAGGCTTCCCGCCACAACGTTCAAGACCCCCGACGCGCTCACCATGGCGTCCTGGGCCCCCTGGGCCTCGAAGTGGTTTTCCGCCTCCCGGAACCGAAGGTCCGTTTCCTCCGACAGGAGGCGGATGGCCAGCTCGGGGAACGCCGGATCCGTGTTGATTCCCGTGCCCGTAGCCGTTCCCCCCAGCGCCAGCTCGGCGAGCTCGTCGGAGCCGCCACGGACCCGTTGCATCCCCCGTTCCACCTGGCGGGCGTACCCTCCGAACTCCTGCCCCAACCGAACGGGAGTGGCGTCCATGAGATGGGTCCGACCGGACTTGAGAACGCCGTCGAACTCCTGGGCCTTGTCCTCCAGGGCCTCGTGCAGCTCGGCCAGGGCGGGAAGGAGCTCTCGCTCCAAGGTGAGCCGGGCCGAGACGTGCATGGCCGTGGGAATCACGTCGTTGGAGGACTGCCCGAAGTTCACGTGGTCGTTCGGATGGACCTCCCCACTTCCATCCAGAAGCGCACGGGCCCGGGACGCGATGACCTCGTTGGCGTTCATGTTCGTGGAGGTTCCCGACCCGGTCTGGTAGACGTCCACGACGAACTCGTCATCCCATCGCCCCTCCCGGACCTCATCGGCGGCGCGGGCGATGGCTTCCGCCACAGACCCCTCCAGGTGACCCAGCTCCTTGTTGGCCCTGGCCGCAGACGCCTTCACGAGCCCAAGGGCCTCGATGAAGTGCCTCCCCAGCCGCTGTCCGCTGATGGGAAAGTTTTCCACGGCCCGCTGGGTCTGGGCTCCGTAGAGGGCATCCCGGGGCACCCTTACCTCCCCGAGGGAATCCTTCTCCGTTCGGTATTCTCCGGTCATTTCTCGAACTCCTTGATCTTCCCACGAATCCCAGGGGCCCGCCGGCCTCCCGGTCGTTGCTTCACGACCCTACGAGGCCGTACCCGGCCCCTCCCGACCACGAAAGGACACACGCCCACCGGCCTGCTCAAGTCCGAGGAGGCCGGGT